>JAGCGE010000315.1 GCA_017649745.1 Clostridiales bacterium
AAAAGGCTATCCAGGGCAAAGCTATCGAAGGAAAATCAAACGCATTGACGACGGTAAAAGATACGTTGTTTTATCACGACGGTGAATCGATTGGTTCGACCGTAATGGAGAGCGTTGTTGCACCTGCTATGAGAGATCTTAGTTCGAATATTATTGGAAGTATATTTGATATGATTATTGACAGTATTAATAGAGATATATATAAGAACGATCCGGCAAGGGCGCAGACGCGAGGAGGACATTACACGAAAGGAGGTAATGGCTATGTTCCTTATTCTTCTATCTTTAACAATTCTACTGGTTATTACAATGTTAGTCCTTCTGCTCCTGTCCGCAGTAGCTACAGCGGCGGCCCTACTGTTTTACCTGCTACCCCTACTATTCCCAATCGTTATAGTAATATTATTCTTGAGAATCGTGGTGAGGCGGAAACATTCGTAGATGATATCCTGTATCATGTAAATCAGTATCAATCCATCTCGGTAGCAAATGTATACGCAAAACTGGATTGGCCGTCAACATTCCAAGATACAAAATGGGGCTGGACACCTGAGATCCTGAATCCGACAACAATTATCAAACGTAGAGTAAACGGTGGTATGTGGCGTGTGATCTTGCCACGACCCATCGCATTAGACATTTAAGGAGGAAATAAAATGAGTTTTTTAACAAAAGTAGCGACGCTCGCAGCAAAAGGGCGTCTATTCGTAATCGATCATGAAGCGGGCCTCGAGATCGCCGGAGGTATCGCTTGTTTCGCTGTATCCGTAGCAACAGCAGCCAGAGCAGCAATTAAGACCAAAGAGATCAAAGAGGAGTATAATGCAAATGCTTCCATCATTGCTACGAACGATCAGACCGGTATGGTCAAGGATTTCGAAACCGGAGAGATGAAAGAGTACACTGATGAGCAGGCTAAAGCTGATATGAGAAAGCTTAAGAGACATACTGCTGGTCGTATCGCGCTTGCTTGGATGCCGCCGGTACTCGGATTTGCAGCCGGTACTGGACTTGTCCTGAGATCTCATCACGTAATGGTTAAGACGAATGTAGGTCTTGCCGCAGCACTTAAGACAGCTGAAGCATCTCTTGATGAATATAGAAAGCGTGTAGGTAATAAGGTAGGCGTAGAAGCCGAGCAGGATCTATATGACGGTGTTGAGACTGTGAAGAAAAAGGGTAAAAAGGGTGAAGATCCTATTGTAGAGCGAGTACACACAGACTTCCCTGTATCCAGGTACGGTCGTATCCTTGGACGTGACTATGTAGAACGTGATGCCGACTGGGATAATACATCTGATGACTACAATAAGCGTAGAGTAAAACAGGTAGAAGAAACCGCAAATAGAAAGCTGCGTAGGGTTGGTAAGATCACTCTTAATGAAGTATACGATGCTCTTGGCCTCGGACCGACAGATGATGGCGATGTAGTAGGCTGGAGACTGCAGGAGTTTGGTGGTAAGACACCCATGGGCGGAATTAAGATCAGTATCATTGAACATGTACTTAAGGGTGATCCTAATGGTGTTTCTTATGTACATGATGATTGGACAGATACGATGGTACGTATCGCAGATCCATTCTTTGTTGATTTCAATGTCGAAGGATGCATTCTCGCACCTAGTACGCTTAAGAAGATTGGAGGTTAATTATATATGAAATATATTAGTTGGATTCTTGGTTTGTTAGGTCTTGGTACAGGTTTTGCAGCAGGATATTATGTTGGTAAAAACAGAGAAAGAAATGCATGTGAGGCTGATATTGCATCTGTAAAGGAGGAATATCAGAAGCGTGTAGATGAGACAAAGAGAAAACTTCAGAAAGTGTATGGGGATACGAAGCCTGAGGATGAGGAACAGAAGCTTACGGAAAATGGAGATATTGATGATCTGAACGCCCGTATTGTAACCCATCAGGATGCGATGCAGCATAATCCGGAGGATGTCATTTACTTTGCAGCGGATAATGTATGGTACAATGAGACAACGGAAAAGACCTATAATGGCCCGAACATCTTTGTTATTCCTAGTGATCTCTTTAGCTTCTTTGGTGAAGGAGAGCACAAGGAGAAACAGATGGCAATCGCTACTGATGCAGGCGAGTATTTCTTGCTGACGTACGAACCAGGTTCTTATGCTGAAAACATTCTTGGTTATAGTGCTTCTTCTGGAGGGAAGGAGGATTAATATTGAACGAGTACGAACGTGCTTCGGTCGAACGCGAACATTATATTACTTGGCTAGCTCAACGAGTAGACGCATATGTTGGTATAACGTACTCGAGACTGCTGCATTGCCTATGGGAAATTCCATTCGTATGGTCGATTGATGATGACAAAAACAGAGCTATAGATGGAAATATGCTGCGAATTATTTACAAACAGTCACACAAGGTAGTATATCCTGAAGTTGTGTTTCCATTTGATGACGGCTGTACGTTTTTGGAGTTTCTCATAGCGCTTTGTGGACGAGCAAATGACCTAATGTACGAACCGGGTACTGATAAAACTGGTGATTTCTTTTGGCAGATCATTACGAACGCCTGTTTAGACCATTGTACAGATGACGCATATGGCAAAACTTGGGACGATTTCTATGTCTCGAGCAAAATTGCCAATATTTTGTCAAGAAACTATGGTACGAACGGGTACGGAGGGCTATTTCCGCTCCAAAATGCCGCTGAAAACCAGCAAACGGTGCCAATTTGGTATCAAATGAACGCGTTTTTAACTGAAAATTTTTAAGAAAATATCAAAGAAATTTGACAATTTTGAGCGATTTCTCAAATATTTGAGAAATGAAATCAAATTTGCGAAGCCGGAAACGCCTGCGGCTGTAGGGTTTGCGGGTTTTTTTCGCAGATCTCAAATTTTTTTACTATTTATTTTAACATTGCTAATATAGTAATATATAAATAAAATACGTTTCAGATTTGAGATTTGAGAAATTTATACATTTTAAGTGAAAGGAGGCAAAATAATGGATTTTTTCACTATCAAAGAGACCGTCGGACGTGGAAATATCATAGTATATCCCGATTTTAAGATATGTCGGTCCAAAGATTTGATGGTAAAAGGATCAAAATTCTGTGCGATTTGGGATGAAGAAGCAGGATTATGGAGCACTGACATTTATGATGCTCAGAGATTAATCGACAAAGAGCTGTCTGATTATGTTGCAAAGATGAATCCGGAAAAGAAAGTTAAAGTAAATTATCTTTCTTCATTTAATACACGTAGTTGGACAACATTCCTTAGTTACATTAGCAGTTTAGGCGATAATTACAAAGTCCTTGATAAGACAATCACATTTGCTGATACTAAGACATCTAAAAGCGATTATATTTCTAAGAAACTATCATACAATTTGGAAAATGTTCCTACCCCTGCTTACACAGAACTTACAACAAGTTTGTATGATCCTGAGGAAATCGAGAAGTTTGAATGGATCATTGGTAGTATTGTTGCTGGTGATTCTAGAAGCATTCAGAAGTTCTTAGTATTCTATGGTCCTAAAGGAACCGGTAAGTCAACAATCATTAATATTATATTAAAGTTGTTTGACGGATACTATGGAACATTCAATGCTAAATCTCTCGGCCAATCTAACGCAGAGTTTGCATTAGAGCCTTTCCGTTTAAACCCGTTGGTAGCAATTCAGCATGATGGTGATTTGTCGCATATTGAGGATAACACTAGATTAAATAGTATTACATCACACGAACCAATTACAATCAATGTTAAACATCGTTCCATGTATACAGATACATTTACGTCAATGTGTATCATGGGTACTAATAAGCCAGTTAAGATTACAGATGCACAATCAGGTATTATTAGAAGATTAATCGATGTTGTTCCTAAAGGAACGAAAATACCAACTCACAAGTATGAAGCATTATATTCTAGAATAAATTTTGAATTAGGAGGTATTGCACAGCACTGTTTAGATGTATATAGAAAATTAGGCAAAAATTATTATGCAAATTATGAACCAGTTAGAATGATGCAGAAAACCGATGTGTTTTATAACTTTATGAGAGAATATTATATTGAGTATTCTGAATTAGGTGAAGTCACATTGAAGAAAGCATGGGAAGATTATAAATCTTATTGTGCTAATACAAGTATCAAGTATGATATGCCTCAGTATAAGTTCAGAGAAGAATTAAAAGAATACTTTGAAAGCTTTGAAGAGTATACTAAGGATACAAATGGTAACTGGGTTAGAAGTTTGTATAGAGGCCTAAAGAAAGAAAAGATCTATTTGGATGAAAAACAACAGAAGAGAGTAAAAGAGAAACCTTTATCGTTAGTACTAGATTGCAAAGAGTCATTGCTGGATAAGATGTTAGCAGATTGCCCGGCACAGTATGCAAAAGAAGATGGCACCCCGGTAACCACATGGAGTTCCAATCATTATATTCTTAGTGATTTGGATACACAGGAACTTCATTATGTGAAACCGCCAGTTAATCATATTGTTATTGACTTCGATCTTAAGAACGAGAAGGGTGAAAAAGACTTCATGCTAAATGCCGAAGCTGCTAGTAAGTGGCCACCGACATATGCAGAATTGTCTAAGGGCGGACAAGGAATACATCTTCATTATATTTATCAAGGAGATCCAGAACAGTTAGCTGGTATCTATGATACAAATATTGAGATCAAAGTATTCAAAGGAAAGTCTGCTCTTCGAAGGAAGTTAACAAGATGTAATAATATTCCTGTTGCTCCTATCTCTTCTGGTTTGCCTATTATAGAAAAGGGTGATAAAGTGGTAGATTTTACAGTATTGAAGAATGAGGCAGCTCTTGATACTTATATTAAGAAATGTCTTAAGAAAGAATATGAGCCACATGCCACCAAACCAATGATCGATTATATTTATGATGCACTTGAGAAAGCATATCAGTCTGGTATGGATTACGATATGAGTAAATGGTATTCGGATGTAATGTGCTTTGCAACAAATAGTACACATAATAAAGATTATTGTGTTAAGAAAGTAATAAAGATGAAGTGGAAATCGAAATCAGCAGAAGAAGATAATGTTCCACCATCAAAAGAGAAGTATGAAGATGAAAGAATTGTATTCTTTGACATTGAAGTATTTCCTAATTTGTTACTTATTGTTTGGAAGTTTGATGGCTCAGATAAACATAATATTATGATTAATCCGACGCAAGAAGAAGTCCGTAGAATCATGAAAATGAAACTTATAGGATTCAATTGTAGAAGATATGATAATCATATTGTGTATGCGGCATCACTTGGATTTAGTAACAAAGAATTGTACAATCTGAGTAAAACAATTATCAAAGAGCAAAAAGGATTTATTGCAGCAGCTTATAATTTATCGCATGCTGATATTTATGATTTTTCTACAAAGAAACAATCGTTGAAAAAATTTGAGATAGAATTAGGTATTCATCACCAAGAATTACCTCTTGACTGGAATAAACCGGTTCCTGAGGATAAGATAGATTTGGTTGTTGAATATTGCTGCAACGATGTAGATGCTACCGAAGCAACATTTCATGCCAAATTTGAAGATGAAGATTGGTCTTGTGAAGAAGATTATCATGCGCGATGTATTATGGCTGAATTATCAGGCAAAACTCCAAATGATACAACCCGTATTTGTGCCGAACAGTTTATGTTTGGTGATGACAGAAATCCTCAAAGTCAGTTTGTTTATACGGATTTGTCCACGATATTTCCTGGTTATAAATATGACTTTGGAATTAGCACCTATATGGGAGAGACAATTGGAGAAGGTGGCTATGTATATGCAGAGCCGGGTGCGTATGGTAATGTGCCAGTAAAAGATGTAGCATCTATGCATCCGCATAGCATGATCGCTCTCAATATATTTGGCAAGTATACTCCTAGATTAAAGGAACTTGTAGAAGCAAGAATAGCTGTAAAGCATCAAGATAAGACTTCTGCTAAGAAATTATTAGATGGTGTTCTTATTCCTTATATGAAAGATAAGGCATCATGCAAATCGCTTGCTTATGCTCTGAAGATTGTTATAAATTCTATATATGGTCTTACAGCAGCATCGTTCCCCAATCGCTTCCGAGATCCGAGGAACATCGATAACATTGTAGCTAAACGAGGAGCTCTCTTTATGTGCACGCTTAAACATGAAGTACAAAATCGTGGTTATAAAGTTGTACATATTAAGACTGATTCAATCAAGATTGCAGATCCAGACGACGAAATTCTAAAGTTTGTAGATGACTTTGGAAAACAGTATGGATATACATTTGAGATTGAGGAAGAATTTGAGCGAATAGTATTGGTGAACAATGCGGTTTATGTCGGTAAGACAAAGGAAGGTAAATGGACTGCTACAGGAACGGAGTTCATTCACCCATATGTCTTTAAGATGCTGTTTAGTAAAGAACCTATTATATTTAGTGATCTTTGCGAGACTAAGCAAGTCCAAACCGAAATCTATCTTGATTTTAATGAACCAAATCCAGAAGGTCATTTGTATCACTTTGTTGGTAAAGTTGGATCGTTCGTACCAGTTAAACCAGGAGCAGGTGGTGGATTACTTATGCGTAAAGTAAATCCAGATGAAGATATTGAAGTTGATGTTGAATTGACAACAGAATACAAGATGTCAGCAGTAACAGGCTCTAAAGGTTATAGATGGAAAGAAGCAGAACTCATCAAAGATGATTATGAATCTCAGATCGATAAGACCTATTATGATACATTGGTTACAGATGCCAAAAATCATATTTCAGAATTCTGTGATTACGAGTTATTCGTATCAGAGGATACATTTATTTCAAATAATGTGGTATATTCAAATAAAAAACTTAATGATGATGTACCATGGGATGTTTAAGGAGGATTATATATGAACATTCAAGTTATGAGACCGTACAATGGCGGAAAAGATATTTTCATGATCAAAGATGCTAAGCTTAAGTTTAAGAACTTTAGTGGTAAGCAGGGAAAGAATCCTAATGGCAGCAGAACAGTAAATGTTGTTGTGGATGAAGAGGATAAGAATCTTCTTGAGTCTAAAGGTTATACTGTAAACACATGGCTCAATCCCAGAACAAACGAATATGAATACACCGTTCGTCTTAACATTAAGATGCTTCCTGGAAACATGGCTAAGATCCGTCAGAGAGTAGGAAATAGTCCTGATTTCGTATATTTGGATGAAGTTAGTATCGATGGTCTCGATGGTTGTGTGATCTCTCATTCTGATGTAGCTTGGAGTTACGGTATTAATAGAAATACTGGCAAGCCGGTTGCATATCTTAATGAGATGGATGTAGTAATCGTTCCGTCTATCTTTGCTCCGGATTCTAGCGATTATTATATTGAGTCTAATGATTAAACTCGACGAAGGTCAATTGTCTGCGATAAATAAGCTGAGAACTGGCTCCATCTTATGTGGTGGGGTCGGTTCCGGCAAATCGCGTACATCTTTGGCTTATTATTTTTTGAAACAAGGTGGAAGTTTAGATCCTTATATTCCAATGGATCTTTATAAAGCAAAAGATTTGTATATTATTACAACAGCTAGAAAAAGAGATACACTGGAGTGGGAAGATGAAATTAAACCCTTTAAATTTAGTAAGCCGGATGACAAAGATAGAACTTATATTTGTAATTACTATGTTGACTCTTGGAATAATATTAAAAAGTATAGAGATGTAAAAGATGCATTCTTTATATTTGATGAGCAAAGAGTTGTAGGTAATGGAATCTGGTCAAGATCATTTTTACATATAGCACAGAATAATGATTGGATTTTGTTGAGCGCGACACCAGGAGATTGTTGGTCTGATTATATTCCTGTATTTATAGCTAATGGCTTTTATAAGAACAAAACAGATTTTCAACAACAGCATATTATTTACAAACCATTTAGAACGTATCCAGTAATTGACAGATATGTAAACACAAGAAAGCTTGAGTATTTTAAATCACAAATATTAGTTGATATAGATTATCAAAGTCCAGCAGAAGAAATTTACATAGATGTACATGTTGACTTTGACAAACCATTATATTTGAGTATTGTAAATACAAGAATGAATCCTTTTACGTCTTTACCATTGCAAAATGCAAGTGACTATTGTGCATTGTTAAGAAAAATAGTTAATAGCGATCCTAGTAGAGTAAATGTAATTTTAAACTTGCTCACTAAACACAACAAAGTAATTATATTCTATAACTTTGACTATGAACTTGAGATCTTACATAATGCATTAACAAAACATGGTTATCATTATTCAGAATGGAATGGCCATAAGCATGAACCAATATTAAATGAAGATAAATGGGTTTATTTAATTCAATATTCTGCTGGCTCAGAAGGATGGAACTGTATCGAAACTAATGTAATTATATTCTTTTCACAAACATATTCATACAAACAAATGGTACAATCTGCCGGAAGAATAAACAGACGCAACACACCATTCAAACAATTATATTTGTATAAGCTAAAATCTCAAGCTCCAATTGATAAAGCAATCAGTTGGTCGTTAAAACACAAAAAAGATTTCAATGCCCGGACATTCGCGTCGTAATCTAGCTATATTATAGAAGAGGAGAGGCATAGATAATGTCTGGGCCTTATATTTTTTAGGAGGTATAAAAAATGGAGACCGTAAAAATTGATTTTAAAAGAGCGCCTATACTTTCGTATAGAGTAGTATCTTCTGACAACCGTACTCTTGGAGTATTTGATTCTCGTGAAGAAGCAGTTAAGTTTGGAGCAACGTGTAATGAATCTGTAAAAATTCAAAAATTTGAAAAGTGGGTAAGAATCAATGTCTGAAGCCACATTCAGGACTAAGTTTTTAAAAGATGTAAAAGATTTAAGTCCTGATATTATTATTGAATTTGCAGATCCACAACGTCGCAATGGTATTCCTGATGTTATTATATTTTATAAGAAAAAGTTTGCAAGAATAGAAACTAAAAAATCTAAGAATGCAAGCAAACGTTTACATCAGCAATATTATATTGATTACTTTAATAGCCAAGGAATCTACGCAGCATTTCTTACACCAGAAAACAAGGAGGAAGTGTTCAATGCCCTTAGAAGATATTTCAAAATATGAAGGAACTCATGCGTTCTTATCACCGTCGCAACCAGCGTGGCTTAGATATACAGATAGTCATTTGTTGGATATGTATAGGCAAGCTAGAGCCACAGAAATGGGCACACGTTTGCATGCCTGGGCAGAAGAGACTATTAATCTTGGTATAGAACAAAAAAATAGAACAATACTAGGACAATATGTTAATGACGCTTTAGGATATCGCATGGAACCAGAAAAATTATTATTCCATTCGAAGTATTGTTATGGTACAGCAGATACAATTATATTTAATCATCGTAAAAGAACATTACGCATACATGATTTAAAGACCGGGGTAACAAAACCACATGCGGATCAATTAAAAGTGTATGCGGCATTATGGTGTTTAAGTAATGCAATCGAACCATCAACAATTACTATTATTTGCAGATTTTATCATAAAGTTGAAGGTATTATTGAATTCTCACCTTCGGCTGAAGAGATTAAAGATATTATGAATATTATATTGCATCATGAGAAAATGTTAGAACAAGAAGATGGAGGTGGCTTAATAGTATGAGTGGCATTAAAGATTTCATCAATTATATTATTTATGGCGAAGAATTAATGCATTATGGTAAGGGTCATCTCGACGGGGGTCATTCCGGAAGATACCCGTGGGGTTCTGGTAAAAATCCAGAACAAAGATCTAATAGTTTTCTTAAGTATATTAATGAACAAAGAGAAAAAGGTCTTAGTCTACAAGAAATAGCAGAAGGAATGGGTAAATCAGAAAATAGAAAAATAACACAAACAGAATTAAAACAACGTATTTCTATTGCAAAAATGTATGAAAGAAAAGCTATTAGAGATAGAATTATATCTTTAAAAGCTGAAGGAAAAGGTGCTACAGAAATAGGTAGAATTGTAGGACTAAGAGAATCAAGTGTAAGATCATATTTGGATGATAAATTAGATGCTAATTCTGAAAAAACAAGAAATACAGCAATCGCAATAGAAAACACATTAAAGAAAGCGAAGCAGCCCATTGATGTAGGTAAAGGCGCTGAATTATATTTAGGTGTTACTAGAACAAAAATGGACACAGCTTTACAGTTATTAAAATCACAAGGATATCATGTATATAAAGTAGATGTGGATCAATTGCAATCACCGGGACATAAGACCCATATGCAAATATTAGCCCCTAAAGAAATGACATGGACGGATGCTAAAAATTTAGCATATAAAGGAAAAATATCATTATGTGATTCAGCATTTCATACTGAAGATAACGGTAAAACATTCTTTGGTATAGAAAAACCAGCATCAATATCTTCTGATCGAGTATTTATTAATTACGGAGAGACAGGGGGTAAAGAAAAAGATGGCATGGTTGAATTAAGACGGGGAGTACCTGATTTATCATTAGGTGAATCAAAATATTGTCAAGTAAGAATTGCTGTTGACGGCGATAAATATATGAAGGGCATGGCTATTTATTCTGACAATGTACCAAAAGGATATGATGTTATCTATAACACAAATAAACCTTATGGTACACCAAAAGAAAAAGTATTTAAGTCAATGAAAGACGACCCGGATAATCCATTTGGCGCTGTTATTAAAGTAAATGGCCAATCTCATTATATTGATGCTGATGGAAAAACAAAACTATCAGCAATAAATAAAATAAAAGATGAGGGTGATTGGGAAAAACAAGGTAGAAACTTAGCAGCCCAGTTCTTATCTAAACAAAGTGTTGGTTTGGCTAAACAACAATTAGATTTGGATTTAAATATGCGAAAAGATGACTATAAAGAAATCATGTCGTATAATAATCCTAATGTAAAAAAGAAATTGTTGCAAACATTTGCTGATAATTGTGATTCTGCTGCTAATGAATTAAAGGCAGCTGCTTTGCCACGTCAGGCATGGTACGCAATATTACCCGTGCCTTCTTTAAAAGACGGGGAAATATATGCACCAAGATATAAAGATGGTGAAACAGTTGTTCTTATTAGATATCCACATGGTGGTACATTTGAAATACCGGAGTTAAGAGTAAATAATAACAACAAAGAAGGAAAACGTTTGTTAGGCGGAGATGCTTTTGATGCAGTAGGAATTAATTTCAAGACAGCACAACAATTATCAGGAGCAGATTTTGATGGAGATACAGTTCTTGTTATTCCAAATAATGATAAGAAAATAAGATCCACAAAGCCCCTAAAGGCTCTTGAAAATTTTGACCCGTCCGAAGCATACCCCGGGTATCCAGGCATGAAAGTATGCTCTGAACAAAATAAACAAAAAATGATGGGTGTAATATCAAATTTGATTACCGATATGACAATTAAAGGTGCTGTATCAAATGAAGATGAATTGGCCCGTGCAGTAAAACATTCTATGGTTGTTATTGATTGTGTTAAACATGAATTAGATTACAAAAAATCATATGAAGAAAATGGAATATCAGAATTAATAAGAAAATATCAAATGAACCCAACAACAGGACATGCGGGTGGTGCTTCCACAATAATATCCAGGGCTAGTTCAGAAATAAGGGTGGATGAAAGAAAAGAAAGGGGTATCGATCCTGAAACGGGGGCTATAAAATATGTTCCGACCTATCGTGAATACAAAGACCCAAAGACAGGAAAAATAGTAGTAGCAAAAGAAAAAACAACAAAAATGGATATTGCAAAGAACGCATATGAGCTTACTTCTGGTTATCCAGGCACTACTACAAAGATGGAATCTATATATGCTGATTATGCTAATCAATTAAAAGCAATGGCAAATGAAGCAAGATTACAATCATTAAATATAGAAACCAAACCATATTCCCCATCTGCTGCTAGAGTTTATAGCAGAGAAGTAAATAGTCTTAAAGAAAAACTTACTGCTTCTGAAGCCAATTCACCAAGAGAACGTATGGCTCAAGTTTACGCAAATGCCGTGTATCGTTCTAAAAAGCTGGATAATCCTAACATGTCTGATGAAGACAAGAAGAAAGTGAAACAACAAGCATTAGCAACAGGAAGAGTTCGTTACAAAGCTAAGAAAGCAAAGGTTGATATTACAGAATCTGAATGGAATGCTATACAATCTGGTGCTATTGCTCCTAGTGTAATAGATCGAATTCTTAACAATGCAGATTTAGATCAAGTTAGACAGTATGCATTACCTAAATCAAAGTCCAATGTAGGTTTATCTCCTGCTAAACAAGCTCGAATTCTAGCCTTATTGAACAATGGATATACAATTGCTGATGTTGCAGCACAATTCGGTGTTTCTACATCTACAATTAGTAGAGTTAAAGCAGAAAGTAGAGGTGATTCGTAATGGATAATCCCCATGATTGTATGTTAAGTACCATAGACAATCCTTTTGACCCCTATGACGAATCCCAATACGCAGACTGGAAGCGTTTTGATGAGGATCACGGTTATTATAGTGAGTCTTTATTAGCTAGGGTTTGTATTTCTTCTGAAGCTATTAGCGATGAGGACAATTCTATTGCTATAGAACAGGCTATTGATTCTATAGTTGCACTTAACTTTAGTGGTAAACACATTAAACTACTTCCTCCTAATAAGCGATAATGTTTGCATACTTGTATTGTTTGTTACATTGTTGTTTTGTATTGTTTAACTTTTGTTTTAGTTTGTTGTTTAGTTTTACTTTTGTTTTTAGTTTCTGTTTAGTTTTACTTTTGTTTTTAGTTTTTGTTTATTGTTTATGTAAATGTAAGCATTGTGTGCGGACGTAACTGCATGAGCAATAATTTTTCCGCCCCCTCGAAACAAATTTAGGGGGTACGTGGGAGGGGTCTCGCAAAAATGACCCCCTACCCTCATCGCCGGCCTCCCAAAAAATTCTCCGGGGGACCTTTCGGTGGAAAGTCGTTCAATTATTTTTATCAGAGAGCGAGGTAAAAACAGAGATTTCATATGAGTTGGAAGTATTATAACCCAAATCCGAGGTCAAATTTAGTTGGTGATTGCGTTATCCGTGCACTTTCTTTAGCATTAGATCAAGACTGGGACAGCACATATTTAGACGTAACTGAAAAAGGTTATGAACTAAAGGATATGCCGTCTTCAAATGCAATATGGACAACATATTTAAGAGGCCAAGGATTCAAAGCATACATTATTCCGAATGAATGTCCGGATTGTTATACGGTAAGTGACTTTTGTAAAGACAATCCAAAAGGACTATTTGTTTTGGCAACAGGTTCGCATGTTGTCACTTGTGTCGATGGAGATTATTACGACACTTGGGATAGCGGAAAAGAAATCCCAATTTATTATTTAAAGAAAGAGATGGTACGTTAAATGGCGTATAATAATTATCCACCACAATTTTACCAACCGCTCCAGCCTAACAATAATTTGGCATTTATGCTTATGCAGTTTAAACAAAATCCGTTAGGTATGTTAGCACAACAGTTTAATATTCCTATGAATTTAAATGATCCAAATCAAATCTTGCAACATTTATTAAATACTAAACAAGTATCTCAAGAACAAGTTGATGGAATAATGCAATTAAAAAACAATCCTATTATTCAAAATTTACTTAGGTGTTAAATCACCCAGTTCTATTTTCGATTCTATTGGTTGCGCAACTATGGAATAAAAAATTATTTTTGAAGGAGAATAGTGTATGATTTCTAATGACACAGGAAACATGGTAATGCCGGTTACACCGATGTATGGCGGTGGTAATTCAGGTAGTTTTGGTAACAGCTTTGGTGGTGATTGGGCATGGATTATTCTGTTGCTCTTACTCGCTGGCAATGGCTGGGGTAATGGTAATTCTTATGGTGGTGGCGGCAGTAATAATGGTGTACTTCCGTACATGTGGAATACTGCCACGCAGAATGATGTAAATCGTGGTTTCGATTCTGCAGCCACTGCTGGTCAGTTGTCAAGTATTCAGACCGCGGTAAACACTGGTTTTTCTAATGCAGAAGTAGCAAGCTGCAATAGAACCATTGACGCGATGAACCAGAATTTCGCAAACGCTCAGGCTATGAATCAGGGTTTCAATAATCTTGCTTCTCAGTTTGCTCAGTGTTGCTGCGAAAATAGACTTGCTGTAGCAAATCTCGGCTCTGATATTGCTCGAGAGGCATGTGCTGATCGTCAGGCAGTAAATGAAGGTGTTCGTGACATCATCGCTACACAGACAGCATCTACTCAGCGTATTCTGGATCAGCTTTGCAATGATAAGATCGATGCTAAGAATGAGAAGATTGCTGATCTTGAAAGACAGCTTACAATGGCAAATTTCGCTGCTTCTCAGTCTGCGCAGAACGCATTCATTCAGAAGGGATTCTCCGATGAGGTTGACGCCCTTTACAATCGTCTTGCTAGTTGTCCGGTTCCTACAGAGCCGGTTTATGGTAAAACACCGATTTTCACATGTAATCAGGGAAACCAGGGATGCGGTTGTGGAATGTAATGTGAGGTGATTATTATGGCAGAATATTTAACAAGGGACTCAGTGGAAACGGTAGCATTAAATGCGCCAATTCCATTTCTTGATTCTATACCGTGTCCTAATGGTAATGTATATCACCAAAGTGGATCTGGTATTTTTATTCTAAAAGGTAAAACTAATAACTGTTTCGCTAGATACGAAGTTACGTTTACCGCCAACATTTCGATTCCAACTGGCGGTACTGTAACGCCGATTGCTACAGCTATCGTTGTTTCTGGCGAGCAGAGATTAGGAAGTAGAAGTATTTACACTCCTGCAGCAGTTGACGAATACGGAAATGTAACCAGTAGAACTGTAATTAATGTTCCAAAAGGATGTTGTTTTACAGTTTCCGTTGAATACATTTCCGGTGTCACAGATGGAACAACTACACCTACACCGAACATTAATATTGTTGATGGAAGTTTTTCCATTAATAGAATTGCTTAAGGAGGAAAACAAAATGAAAGTTCTTTATGGTATCAACGATAAATTCGAGGAAGAATTGAAAAAGCTTTGTAATAAGGACGAACTGACAACAACCGAAATCGATGCGGTGTACAAAATGGTAGACGTTATCAAGGACATCGCAACAATTGAAGCTATGCGTAATGCAGAAATGGAAGGCTATTCTGGCGCTAATGCTAGAGGGCGTAGTGGAGAGTATGCTAACGCTGGCGGGGCTTATGGTTCTTATGCAAGAAATCGAGATTCTATGGGTCGATATACAAGTCGTGATGGTGGGTCTAATTATAGCAGACATGACAAAGAAGAGATGATTGATAATCTCCGAATGAAAGCTAGAAATGCCCGAACTGAAGAAGAGCGCATGAGTTATTTGGATATGGCTGATCGGCTTAGCATGTAAATACTTCTATCATCGAATTATTGGTATACAGAGGGTTCTGGTCTATTTTTGGGCTGGGACCCTCATTTACCAATTATATTTAGTAAATATTTTAGAGGCTTTACTAGTATCGTCAGTTCCCTCCTATTTAATTGGTTAAGGTTTTTTGGTCTCCTTTACTTTCAAATCTGAACTAGTTCTTGTATTCGTGCATGCTATATACCATAGTGAATTGGCGATACTATTAAAGCCTCTAAAAAGTAAGGTGGTGAAATGATGGCTCAGAAAAAGTCACCGCCCGCTTATAATGACGATGAAAGAGAAAAGCAGCTTATTGCATTAGCTTATGATGAAGTGGAAAGACGTATTAGAGCGCATGAAGCTACTTCTCAAGAGCTTGTTCATTTTTTAAAGATGGGATCTAGTAGAGAAAAACAAGAACGAAAAATTATGGTAAAGAATGAAGCCTTATTGGGCGCAAAAACAGAAGCTATCGAACAGCAGAAGAGTTCG
Organism: Clostridiales bacterium; assembly: GCA_017649745.1. Next base: position 15,923 of record JAGCGE010000315.1, read on the forward strand.
GAAATCTTTATGCAGGATGCACTACTTGCATTTAAAGTTTATGCAGGAGACGAAGATGGACAGAAGCTATAGCGAATTAATATTGCTCCCAACGTTGGAAGAACGATACCATTATTTACGTAATGCCCATTTAGTAGGTGAACAAACCATGTATGGTTATAGACCACTATATGAACGATTCTTAAAGTCAAAACAATGGATTGACTTAAGAAACCAAATTATACTACGGGATAACGGATGTGATTTGGGATTGCTCGAATATCCTATAAGCGGACGAATAATAATACATCATATAAATAGCGTAAAAATCGAAGACTTGATTCACATGAATCCCGACATTTTGTTAAATCCAGAAAATCTGATATGCGTATCACACACTACACATTTAGCGATCGATTATGGAGATGCTAATTTCTTACCAAAAGATCCGATTATTCGTAGTGCAAATGATACATGCCCATGGAGAGGTGGTGATCTATAATGTCAGAATTATCCGAAACTTTTAATTCAATTTTAAAGTCGACTGCGGATCGATTAGACAGCAGAGATTTCACCGTTTTCTATGACGATCTCATCGCTACAATTAATACGTGTTTTGCGTATTGTCATGAATATGGTTGCGGTCCTGAAGAAGGTTTTGAGATCACTGGACCGGACGAGGTTTGGAATGATTTCGTATGTAAGACCAAATACCAACGTAATTTGGCAAAAACATACATCTTTCTTAAGACTAAACTAATTTTTGATCCTCCGCAATCTGGACCAATGCTCAGTGCATTAAAGGAAGAGATTACTAAGACGGAGTGGCATATAACAAATTGTAGATAAGGAGGTACTTGTCATGGCTAAACGGGAAATGCCGACAAAAAAGGATGTTATCGAAGAGAAAGAAGTAAAAGAAGAGAAGAAAGAAGTCGCAAAAGAGACAAAGCCCGAAAAGTATAACAAGATTGCTAAAGGCTATTGATCGAAAGTGAGGAAAAATCAAAATGGCTTTATCAAACGTAGCGACGCCTAAATACTATGGCATGTTTAAAGCTAGAGTGTTAAAAGGAGAAATACCAATTAACCATGAGATCGAGATGGAAATGAACCGAATCGATCAACTTATAGCTAATCCGGGTATTTACTACGATGAAAAAGCCGTAGAGGGTTGGATAGCGTTTTGTGAAAACGAGATGACCCTTACTGATGGTTCCGAAGTTCACATGTTAGACTCGTTTAAACTATGGGGCGAACAAGTATTTGGGTGGTATTATTTTGTAGAAAGAACCGTATATGAACCAGGAAAATTAGGAAAACCGGGTAAATACATTAATAAGATGGTAAAAAAGCGTCTTATTAATAAACAGTATTTAATCGTAGCTAGAGGTGCTGCAAAATCTATGTATGCATCTTTCATACAAGCATTTTTCCTTACAGTCGATAGAACAACGACATATCAGATTACTACAGCGCCTACTATGTTACAGGCTGAAGAAGTAATGTCTCCTATTAAGACTGCTATAAGTCGTTGTCCAGGACCGTATTTCAAGTTTCTTACGGCTGGCTCGTTACAAAATACTACAGGAAACAAGGCTAATAGGCCAAAATTAGCTCCAACTAAAGAAGGAATTCAGAATTTCTTGACAAATTCCAAATTACAAGTAAGACCTATGTCGATTGATAAATTGCAAGGTGCTAGACCTAAAATTTGTACAGTTGATGAATGGCTTTCTGGTGATGTAACAGAGGATGTTATTGGTGCTTTAGAACAAGGTGCGGCGAAAGGCGATATGGAATACCTTATTGTAGCCACATCTTCCGAAGGTACAGTTCGTAACGGCTCTGGCGATACCGTAAAAATGGAATTGATGGAAATTCTGAAGGGCACGTATAAGAACCCACACGTTTCTATCTGGTATTATAGATTAGACGATGTTAAAGAGGTTGCCGATCCCAATATGTGGATTAAAGCTAATCCTAATTTGGGTAAAACAGTAACTTATGAGGCATATCAACTCGACGTAGAAAGAGCGGAAAAAGCTCCATCTACTAGAAACGACATTCTCGCAAAGAGATTTGGTATTCCTATGGAGGGTTACACATATTTCTTTAGATACGAGGAAACTTTACCGCATAGAAGAAGAGACTTTTGGAACTTACGTTGTTCGTTAGGCATTGATTTATCTCAAGGTGATGACTTCTGTGCATTTACCTTTTTATTTCCTTTGCCAAGAGAGCAGTTTGGTGTTAAAGCGAGAAGTTATATTTCGCAAAATACATTGGATAAATTACATCTTGCACAAAGACAAAAATACGAGGAATTTATTAATGAAGGAACGCTTATAGTATTACCAGGTACTGTTTTAGACTTACGACAGGTATATGACAATTTAGTTAAATACATTGAGGATTCACAATACGAAGTCAGTTCTTTAGGTTTTGACCCGTATAATGCTAGAGAGTTTATTGAATGGTGGGAAAAGGAAAATTCACCATACGGTATCGAAAAAGTAATACAGGGTGCAAAAACAGAATCCGTACCTCTTGGTGAACTTAAGCAGCTTGCAGAAAATAGATTACTTATATTTGACCAGTCTATAATGACATATACTATGGGAAATTGTATTACAGTAGAAGATACTAATGGAAATAGAAAACTTTTAAAGAGACGATATGACCAAAAAATCGATAATGTATCCGCATTAATGGATGCATGGGTTGCCTATAAATTACATAAGGAAGAGTTTGAATGAAAGGGGTGATTATATTTGAATATTCGGGAATTAGAGCATGCTGGCGTTAAAGGAATGCGATGGCGAAAGGGACGTAAGACACCTCTTGATCTGAAAACCGATCTTGAACGTAAGAAGGCAAATCCAGATGCTCGTATCGAAAAGCAAAAGAATCTTAGTTTATCAGGAACAAAAAGTAAAAAGTATACAATGACGGAACAGACTGCAGATCAGCAGGCTCAACGTAATAGTATGAATAGTAAGATTAAAGAAGCTGAACAACGGGCAAAGGAAGAACGCCAAGAAGCCGCTAGAAAAGCACTACTTGATAGTATAGCAAAGGCGAAGCAGGCAGAAAAGACAAAACGTTCTAAGAAAACGGAGTCTAAGATAGAAACTGCTACAACTAAAACTACTACAACTACTAAGAAAACTTCCACGTCTTCAGTTCCTAGACGAATTGCGTATATTAATAAACCGAAATAAGGAGGTGTTCTTATGAGAGATGATGTGCTTTTACATTATGGCGTAAAAGGTATGAAATGGCGTCAAAGAAAAGGTAAAGTTGCAGGATCTTCACCACAACAGAAAACAGAACAATCTGTTAATCTTGTAGAGCGACGCATGCAACAGGTTAAACGAGAGGCACAAGCTAGACAGGCTCGACAGCGTATGTTTATGGACGAAGCTCATAAAACTGTTGAAAAAGCAAAAAATGTTATGACTAAAGATACCAAACAGAAACAAATTCAAAAGGGTGTAAAAATCAATCAGATCAAGCGGGAATGGGATAAAATAAACGACAAAGTTAATCCTTCCAGAGCTAAACGTAAGCCGAAAGCTCGACCAATGTAAATACTATTAATAGTAATGAAAGGAGGGTTTTGTTTTGAGCCAGAATGAATTGTATCATCACGGTATAGATGGTCAGCGTTGGGGTGTTAGACATGGACCTCCATATCCACTTGATCGTGCTGACCACAATAAAGTTATTGAAAAAAGTGAAAAAGCGAGTAAAAAACGAAATACATCTTATAGCGGATCTAGAAAGTATGCTAAACGGATGAGTGATAAAGATCTTAATGATACAATCGATCGCTTACAGCGAGAAGAAACATATCGAAGATTAGTAAGTAAAGAGAAAATGGAAAAGAAAGCTATTAAAGCGGCTAAGAAAGCAAATAAGAAAGCAGAAGACAAATACAAAAATCAAAATGAATTAGATGATAGAAAGCAAACTTTAGAAGAAAAGAAGTTTAATCAAGCGAAAAAAGCCAATCGAATCTCGCATAAAGTTATAAATGATCTTTTAACGAATGCCGCAAAAACGATTGGAACAAATCTTACAGGGTATTTAATTAATAAACATTTTACAAAAGAAGCGGCAAAAGACGCAGAAAAGACAGTAGATAATGCTAAAAAAGAAGTAGAAAAGGTATTAGATACTAATGAAGCAAAAGAGCAATTAGATAAATTATATGAAAAACAAAAAGAATTAGAGACAAAGATTACATTTGCACCTGCAAAACCATATACGTCAAAAGACACGCCTAATCTTCCAAGCTATAAACAAATATATGGCATCCCTAAAGACATATCCGAATGGTCTGATTCACAGTTTAATCAAGCTATGATTGATATGTATGATGGCATGTATTTGAGTGATGAAAGCGAAGGTGCTTGCCTA
>JAGCGE010000316.1 GCA_017649745.1 Clostridiales bacterium
TGATTCAGCCTGCATAATCTGATTCAGGCTTTCCTGTAGAAGTTTTTTGAAAGCACCCTCACGATCTTGTGACATTAACAGTAGAATTTCCTCTTGGCTTAAAGTAATATTCAATTGAGCCATTTTCTTAACCTCCTTAATTGTTCTGGACAAACAAATTATACTTAAGGCTAAGAATATTGGCTCTTTTTAGTTTTTTCAATTTACACAATTATACTGGCACGACCCATCTTTCCGGCAGTAGGTTGTAAATCTTAAATCACGAATTTTGTCAATGAAACTTAGAGTTGCATTTCTTGAGGGAGCATTTTTGAAAGTGGAACGTTAGGTTGCATAAAACGATGATTCATACTGCCTTGAGTTCAGATTGAAGAGAAATCTCGCAGAAAACATTTAAAGGTACAACTTAAGGTAGGATTTCAAAAAGATCACACTTTGGATCTGCTACATAAGGATGTAAAAAATATTGCGCGCATTAAAAGGATGCCCCAAAAGCGATGTTAATCAACTTCGCTTTTGAGACATCCCCATAAATACTTCAGATCATCATCTTGTTATCGCGTAACTCGCACATATATCCGTGAACTCCTGTGACTGAACAAAGCTGTTGAATACCTGATCTTTGGTCATGCCGTTATTCATATTGTTAAGCCAGTAGTTAAGTCCATCTGTATCAGGTTCACGACCCATGAATGTCTTATACATTCTCGTAAGAAGTTCCTTGTTATCAAAGTTGTGATCATTGAATTCCTGACAGTAGAAGAACTCATGAGCTGCCTGAGAACCTGTAAGTTCCTGATTGGTTAATCCTAAGCTCCAGTAATTAAGTCCTCCCTCCTCAGGTTCACGACCTAAGCACTCTGTGTAAAGTCTTGTAGCAAATGCTGTGGCATTCTTAGACGCTTTCGTTGCCTTAGCTGTTGGTGCTCCTGATCTGACACCGTAATCCGCACAGATGTTGCACCATTCTGGTGAGTTGATGAAGCCTTCTACAACAGTGTCCTTACCTACTGACTTTAAGCTGTTCATCCAGAAGTTAAATCCATCCGGATCGTCTGCTGCATTACGATCGAAGAATGTTGAATAAAGAACCTTAAGGAAATCTTCGTCACTTAAGTTTCTTCCCTTGAACTCAGGGCTTGTCAAGAAGAAGCGAGCACAGTCGGCACCTGAGAGAGTTCCGTTACCAACCAACTCACACCAATAATCTTTACCCTCTTTTTCGGACTGACGATTCAGAGCTACTACGTAAAGACGCTCTACGAAGTCACCAAAAGAAAGTCCGCTGTTACTACCCTTAAGAGAGACAGAGAAATCACAATCGAGATATCTGTATATTATCGGAATAGCTATGTAATAGGTCTTTCCTGCAGTGAGCTGCGCTTCTGCCTTACAATCAGAGATCATTCTTGTATCAAAAGAGCCCATAGACTCGAAAAGTGAAGGATTATCCCAATAATCATACTCACCATCATCATCGTAGCATACAACATTACGATCAGAATCAAATACTACTACCATCGGATCACCGAGCGTCTTATTCGAAGAAAAGAATGTGTAGACACCGTCTTTCTCAGGAGTAAATGAATAGATCACCTGATTATATTCATTAACATTCGTTTCCTTGCTGATGTGATATTTCTTATCACATGTTATCTTCTCACCTGCTCCGTCATCAAAAACGAAGTAATACATATCTTTTCCTACGGAAGCACCACCCGATACATATGCGCTGTGAAAAAAGCAGACTCCCTTACTTTCTGGCCTGATCGTTACAGAATCAGTAGTTTTAATAGAGTAGCCGTAACTATAATCACCATATTCATAGTAATAATAGAAATTGTAAAATACTTTTTGACCCTCTACGATATCGATCGGTTTCAAGACAGAAACTCGTTCTTCGGAAGGCCTGAATGCCTTAAATTCGAAATCTATGCTCGTTCCGTCGGTAAACGCAAGCTTTTTCTCTGCCTCCATCTCGAAATAGACAACAAATGAAAAAGACGATTTTTTATCTGTTATCTTGCATTTGTAAAGTTTATCGCCTGTACTGTCAAATTTTTGGCTTATCGTAGAATCCTTTTTGATCAACGTGTCTTTATTATCTTTAACCAGGTACCATTCATATCCGAAATCGTATTGCCCTGAAGGAAGATTATTGACAGTCATTCCCAAAGTTACGTCACTGTTAGCAGGGATTGCGTAATAATCCCATTTACCGGAGAGAGAAGAACTCGAGAACCAGCCTGTTCTAGTCAGATCCTTGTATTCGCTGCTATTCGGTTCCTTGATCTTAGCGATGATCTTGTAGTCATATTTGATCTGAAACGGTGCATATCCAATATCTTCTCCGTTAGGAGTGTAAATATAGATATAATAGGTGCCTTCGTTCAAAAAAATAGATAGATCAGTGTTATCTGAACTTTTAACTAGATTAAGATCCTTATCATATAATTCAATGACCGGCGTCTTGATACCGGAGATCTCATAAGGATCTGTCCACATGAAATTGAAGTTATAAGCAAAAGTCTTGGGCGCATCAAACTTGAAGAGATAAGATGCGGAACGAAGTTCCTTAATGTCATTAACATAAACATAATCTGACAGCTCATTCAGATCAGGTTTATTAGTGTCAGCACTTACAACAACACCGCTAAAAAGTACTGTTAATAAGATAAATAATGACAGGATTTTGATATTAATAATTTTACGCATAACTATCCCCCTTTTTAAATGCAGTTATCACAATAATAATATGAAGATTCTGTCTTTGTCTATATCACAATCCGTGTACCAATACAAAAAAAGAAGGACACGTTATGTGCCCTTCTAAAGTTATCATTTGTTATCAGTTATAGATCCTTCGGATCGTTATGATCGGTGATCTGTCGATGCTGCAGTAAACAACACCCCACTGCTTGCCTCGAGCTTCTACGCATTGGCCACCGCCAACGTAGATACCTACATGACCGCAAGATCCGTTACCGTTGTTATCCCAGCAGACGATGTCACCAGGAGCTACATCTTCTCTTGAAACGCCAACACCTACACTACAAAGCGATACTGAATAGTGTGGAAGTGAGATGTTCGCAACCTCGCTGTAGCAATAACATACGAGACCTGAACAGTCTACCGCTGATGCTGATGCAGCACCCCAAACATATGGTGTTCCGATCATTGCTTCGGCAAGTGCTACGACAGACTCAGGGTTACTACCGGTAATGACTGTTGACGGATCAACGACCTTACTGTAGTCGACTCTGTTGGAGGATCCGCCTCCACCTCCTCCGCCACCGGAAGAACTGCCTCCACCGCCGCCACCGGACGACCTGCTATTATTTACAACAGGGATCGGCGTAGGTGTAGGTGTCGGAGGTGGCTGTGTCGTTGTGTAAGAAAGATATACGTATCCTTCTGTACCTTCTAAGCCGCCGTCTGCAACTATTACGTGATACCACTTAGCTGAGACTCCGATACATCTGATCTTTGTATCTTTATAAAGAGTTCCGAGCATCTCGCTCTCGACTGAAGCTTCTTTTCGAAGAGTAAGCTTATCTGCTTCGACCCATACGGTTCTCTCGATAGGTTCGAAGACCATCTCATATGATATGGAATTGGTAAGAACGAATCCCTCCTGGCCGTCTTCGGTCCTGATCTTAGACCAGGTGTCGCCGACACCGATACGGGTAACCTGCTGAGTTACATAGAGTGATGTCACAGTCATAGAATCCATGTCAGGCTTCTCCTTAAGGATAGACTGTGGAGCCTGGATATAATATGTTGTCTCGTCAGGTTCAAAGAACATTGGATCGAGCTGCTCGATAGGAAGACCGGCCTCATCGAATTCCTGCATCATGTAGAATGTCGGAACGTCGCTATATACGGTGCTTTCTGCATTGGCAGGAGCATAACCTTCGTTATATGTTGCCGTGAGAGTACCGCCGTTAAGGAAGAACTCGTCGACTTCTTCTGAGCGGTCTTCCGCTTCTTCATTCTCTTCAACTTCGAGGTCTTCAGGGAATGTGTCGGCATATGCTTTTCGAACAGTAAAAGCAGGACTGTGACCCTGGCCCAGACCTAAAGGAAGGCATACGATCGTTGGTGCAACAAGGACCGTAACCAATAATGACAATAAATGTTTTGCATAACTTTTGTTTTTCATAATCGTACCTATTACAATGCTAACACGAAAATCGGAGCACAAAATTAAGAATAGGTTACGAAACCGTTGCTGTACTTTTTGATCTCATGTTAACAACCAATGCCCTATAGGTTGCACCGATTATAACATGAGAACCTTATAGCTTTGCCAGGTATTCTGTGGCAAATTGTAGTTTTGTTGCACTGAAGCCTTCGCATCTAGGATAGATAAAGAAGGTGTCATCATACGTCGAAAGCGTGATACATTCGCCCATTCCCCTGTAATCATATTCAGTGTGAATAGATATCGTGGACTTAGGTGCGAAGTGTAATGTATCCCACTTCTCGTTGCGGTAATCCCAGTACTCGAGCGTGAAACCGGTCTTATCATGAGTGAGCTTACCGTCTTTACAGTTAACAAAGTTGACCGCATTCGGAAGCGCCTCGATATGGACCTTGCCCTCGAACTTATACTTGCCTTCATCGATCTCTTTCTCGACATTCTTACGCTGCCACTCATACCAGTCAGGGATATAGATCTCTTCGTCGCCGTGATGGAGCGTGCCGAGCTCATCCATATGATGGACTGCGCCGCATGCCGTGCACTTGATGTCAGCGCCGCTTGTAACATTAGTGAATTCTTTACCACAGCATCTGCACTGATACAAAGGCTTCTGTAATCCTTCTGCTCGAAAATCATCAGCGATGATCATATTGTTATCTCTCTGATACTTATACTCATCGAACTTGAGTTTCTCTTCAAGGATGCTATGGATCTCTTCTACAGGAAGTGTCTTCACCTGCTCAGCCGTAAGCGCGAGATCAACATCTGCATGAAGTCTGACGCTCTTTCTGTACTTAAGATTCCAGATCGGTGACAGCAGATAATTACCCTGCATGTTAAGTGTAACAACAGGAACTTTAAGAAGTCTCGCAAGCTTAGCAACAGACATCGGAAGCTCAGAATCAGTTCCGACATTCGCGTATCTCGCGGACGGATAGATGACCATGATATCGCCTCTGGCGATTACTTTTCGAATATTACGAAGAAGTGCCTGATCGTTGATGAACTTCCTTGTACCAAGACAACCTGTCTGCCTGTAGATGCCCTCGCCGAACCACTCGAAGCCCTCGAGCTCAGAGATATAGTTAGCTCTGTATGGAGCAAGGCAAAGCGGGCTAACGTAGAAATCAGTAAACGAACAATGTGTTCCAAGAACAAGGAACGGCGGCTTCACGCCTTTCATGTTGTGCTTGTCGATCTTAAGCTTGTTCTTCGCTGTGAAGATCTTGCAAAGAAGGAGCATCAGTGGGAACAGAAAAAAGTTCTGACGCGGAGGTACTTTCTCACGATCGAAAGGTGTCGGATCCGGCACGTCATATGCATCCTTACGGATGTAGCGGCGGATATCCGGGAACAGACTTAAGATCCAGTAAAGGATTCCTGTGAACAGGAACGAAGCTCCTGTTGGTGTAAGGATAAAGATAGGCTTAACATGGATCACGCCCTTGATCGGATCATAGATAAGGAGCGAGAACAAGAAGCCTAATACGAAACAGATCGCACCGACGATATTAAATCCCTTAGTGTACTTATAGTTATCATGTCCCTTGAGCTCATAAGCACTCTTAAGGTCGAGTCTCTGCTTACGAACGAAGAAGAAATCAACAACGAGAAGAGCTGCCAAAGGAGCATATACGAGTGCGCCGATAGTAAGGAACGAACCGAAATATTCGATGATCTTACCCCAGACGCAAAGGATAGCAACATAAGCGCCGAGTATGAGTACGAGCACTCTGTAGGATGCCTTCTTAAATGTCGACTTGAGCATGACGCCGTATATATAAGAACCTACTGCCTGAGTTCCGATGTTGGCGAACGCAACAAGGAGAAGTGATGAAAGGCCAAGGATAGGAGCTGACAATGTAGCCATCATAAGTGTAGGGTCATCACTCATAACACCTGTTACATGCTGCATAGCGATCGCCATAACGGCACCAACTACTACGAAGAATGAACCTGCGATACCCTGACCGAAAACACCTGCATAATAACCGTGCTTCTCATTCTTACAAAGACGAGGAACTTCAGCCATGCCTCCGACAAGCGTGATAACGAACGCGAAGTTCGCTTCTATAGAAAGAACGTAGTTCATGGATCTGGAAGTGCCTTCTGCAAGCACCGGCTCATAATTCCATATAACGTCGAACGGAACTGATGTGAATCCGACTATAACAACTGCCACACCAACAAGAAGGAGCAGCGGCACAAGGATTCTTGTAGTCCATGTGATGGAACCTATTCCCTTATATGCGATAAGTGTTCCAAGCACAACGCAGGAAAGTGAAAGGATTAGATGCCCGCCGGGGAACAACGTCCAGCCGAACAATCCCATAAGGTTTTCCATAGAGTCTGCAAAGAGCTCACAGCAGACGGCATACCACGGGAAGTTCACGATGATGATCGCGATCGTTATGACCTTTACTCCCCTCGTTCCGAAAACACTTCTAAGCCACATCCATATATCGATACCATATCTTACCGATAAGATTACCGGAAGCTGATATACAAGGAGCATAAAGAGCGCCGCGAGAAAAGCTCCTATCAAGAGTTGCTTAAATCCTACGAGAGTTGCAAGGTACGAACCCTGCGTGTAACTCCACGTAGCGATACAATAACCGGATAATACAAGGAGCGCATCTATGAAGCCGTACTTACGCTCCTTCTTAAGTACCGGCCAGATACCGAACAGGACTTCCTTCTCGACCTGCTCTTCAACTTTATTCTTCTTACTCACAGGAATACACCTCCCAATACTACAGCGATAAGACATACACCCGCGAAGACCATCGCGATGATGTAATCCTTCTTCTGCATTCTCGGAATGTCTATTCCCTTCCTTACTTCTTCTATCCTTCGTTCAAGTTCCTTCTCGTCGTCCATTTAGAACATGCCTCCCTTAACGGTCTCATAGACCTTTCCATCCTTATTGACCTGTTTCATGAATCTATCCGCTTCTCCCGCGAGTTCCTCAACAAGATCAGTATCGATATTATGACCGCAATTGGAGTACATAACGAGCTTACAATGCGGCAATTCTTTTGCAGTTCTGATCATCAGTTCAGGCGTGCTTATAGGATCATCGATACCGCCTAAGATAAGAGTCGGAACCTCTATCGTATGGAGCATCTCACGAAGTTTCTCTTCAGTCTTATACTTCATGAGCGGTCTTCCGTAGTCGATCGCCTTTTCTCTAGGATCGACCTCTCTAGGCTCACTTATCTGCATCTCTCTAAAAGCACGTCTCTTCGCTCTGGCCTCATCATTATCGATCGGCGGATCCATCGCTGGCGGTTCCTTGATAATGCCCGACAAGAGCATCTGCCTTATAGACATCGAACCTTCCTGCAGGCTGTGCGGACCAGGAACACATGCGATAAATCCCTTCACTCTTGAAGGATCATTCAGCATCAGATGCCAGCCGACACCAGCACCATGCGAAGCACCCATATAGAAGAACTTGTCTATCTTAAGCTTGTCTGCAACCTTTATTACATCCTTAGCGAAAACATCGTACCACTCATCTTTGTAGTCCTCTTCCACATAGGACGAAGGATAAAATCCGCGTAGCGTAATACAGATCAGATGATATCCCATCCTCGCGAGGGCCTGCTGCATTCCAAACGGATAGAATCCAACCTGAGCCGATAGGATATAGTTATCGCCCCAGCCGTATTCCTCAAAGCTTAAAGTCACATCTGGTTCGATCTTAACTTCATGGAACCACTGCTTCCTCATCGCCTCATAATACTCATCAGGAACCTTACCCCTGTACTCCTCATCAGGATAATCTGCCTCGAATCTGTCAGGATTGACCACAACAGTCTCAAGCACGCTATAGTATGCTTTCTTCGCCTTGCTCTTTCCTTCGAAAAGCAACGGATGGCTTACTTCTTTTCTGAATCCCGTAAGCCAGCTGTTCTCATCAAGAAGATTCCAGAACGTAACTGACGTAACATCAGCCTTACCCTTATCCTTAGCATCAACAAGGATAGAGAACAGTTCCTTATATCTTTGTGCAAGCTTATCCATCGACTCTTCTGACGGATCAGCATTATGTATATCAAGCTCAGTTACATTTATCTCCAGACCAAGCTCACCGTACATATGAAGCGCCGTTTTATAAAGTTCCAGATCAGGCTCGTCCATAGTAAGATGTGACTGCATTCCCATTCCGTCAACAAGTCCCTGATCCATCAACGGCTTTAATATCCTGCTGATGATAAGATCTCTCTTCCACGGTTCAAAAGTGTTGTAATCGTTATAGAAGAGCTTAACCTCAGGGTCAGCGTATTTTCGAGCATACTTAAAGGCCTTGATAAAAAAGTCATTGCCGACTACTTCTGTCCAGAGCGACTTCCTCAAGTCACCCTCGTCGATAGCCTCATTAACAACATCCCATGCATAGATACATCCAGGGTAATTATCCCTGACAAAAGTCAGAACTCCCTTGATATAACTCTCCATTCTCTTAAGCATCGTCTCCCTGTCAACGAAACCTGCGAACTCATCATAATCCTTACAGAAAAACCACTTAGGCGTCTGATTGTGCCACAAGAGAGTGTGGCCTCTCATCTTTATGTTGTTGTTTTTCGAAAACTCCAGATAAGGGATAGCGAAGTCGAAATTAAGCTTCGGCTCAAGATCATACTTCTTAGGATCCTTCTTATTCTCATCATCAAGGAAATACATCGGCTTCATGTCGTTCTCACAGGTAAAACTGTTGAACTGTGCAAGAAGCAGTTTCATATTAGCAGGTGTCTCAAGATTAAAGCGTGATATAGCAGCGCCCATCTTAAATCGTGTAGCAAAAGCAGTCTTAAGATTCATAAATACCCTCCGTTCATACTCTTATAATTCTAAAACACGCGCGAATTAAGGTCAAACCGACTTAATGAATTCTTAAAGTTTGGTTGGAGATTTTTTTAACAAAGAGGGTTATATTGTTATCAAACAAACAAGAGAGGTAAACACATATGAATACCAGATTAGAAACAAATAAAGAGATCTACGAAGCCAACTTCAAGATGGCCAAAAAAGCCTTTCTCCTCAATTCAGGACTTGAAGCATCAGCCTGTGCAGCTTCCTTTATCGGCGATACGGAGCCGACTTCCGAAGAAGATATGAAGGCAGCAAAGAAGATCCTCGATAAGAATACATCGATCGTCTCGACACTCGGCCACGGCAACGCAAGACAGGTCGTTGTAGCTACACTTGCCCAGAGCGGTGATCCAGAAGACGCAATGGATAAGATCAAGAAGATCCACAAGGCTCTCGACAAGAAATTCTTCAATTCAGACTATCTTGTCCTCGCAGCAGTTATGATCTATCGTTCCTGCAAGCCTTCCGAATACGACACAGTTGTAAGAAGGACCCGTGAGATCTATAAGCTCATCCGTAAGGATCATCCTTTCCTCACAGGTCGTGAAGACATCGCAAGCTGCGTCATCATGGCATTAACGGATACAGACGAAGGAAAGCTCGCTCAGTACTGCGAAGAGAACTTCCAGGCTCTTAAGGAGCACTTCTTCAGCAAGAACAAGATCCAGTACATGGCTTGCACATTAAGCGCTTTCGACGGTGATGCAGATACAAAGGCTAAGAAGACCAAAGGTTCCTACGAACTTCTTAAAGAAGAAGGCGTAAGGTTCGATGCTGATGCCTACGCAGTCATCAGTGCTTACGCAATGATCATCGAAGACAAGGACAAGGTTCAAGTAGCAAAGGAGATCAAGAAGACCAGCGACGAATTAAAGTCCGTCCGCGGTCTCGGAGCATTAGGCGCCGGCAAGAGGATCAGAAACATCATCGCTTCAGCTCTTGTTATCGACGCATACGCTAAGGACAACAAGAACGTATCATCAGTGGCTATCAGCGCCATCATCTCTGCCATCATTACAGAGCAGATCATGATCGCAGCTGCTGCTTCTTCTGCCGCTGCATCATCAGCTGCCGCAGCATCATCCTGATCGATTTTTCTGTGTCCCCAACATAAATCTCAAAATCACGGCATCATGTAGTAGAAATACGGTTCTTCTTGCTAAAAAATGTGCAAGTTAGCCCTACACAACCGGCTCCAGAGGAAAATTATGTTGTAGATGATGTCCATAAAGTGACAAAAATCCCCAACCAGATCTCGATTTTTTAGAGATTATGTTGGGGATTCATATTTATACAAACATTTCAATCACGGATGATCCTATTGAGATTCTCAACTAACATGTCTCGTTTATTTTCATGAAGAGTCGTGAATGAAAGTACATATATCTTCTTACCGTCTTTTTCAATAACGCAGTTTGACGTCAGGAATCTAGGGAGTGCTCCCGTATGTCCGGTATTTCCATGGATCTTCGTCCACCCGCAGCCATAATCATCAATAAACGTAAGCATCAGTTCCATCGAATCTTCATTAAGGAGATAACCTCCGAACAATGCACGATCGAACTTTATCATATCTACCGCGTTCGTATGGATATCTCCGGCGCCCTTCAGAAACTTCGGATCTTTCAGGTAATCATATTCCGCCTCATACTCGAAAGCAGCGGTCACATCTCCGCTTGACACAGCCGATGTATAAGTCATCTTACACGGCTCGAAAACAATTTCATTTACGTATTCCGCATAGGATCTTCCGCTGATTTTTTCGATTAATAAAGCCAGCAGATGATAGTTGGAATTGCAGTATGAATATTGGCTGTCAGGTTCAAAGTCAAGATCATTAGTGAAGACAAGCTCCATGAACAGTTCGTCGGTAATAACAGGTTCCATTATCCTGTAGGCTTCTGCCCAAGTGTACTTCACAGGATCAGATCCCAGCAGTTCATAGACTCTTTCTTCTCCAAGAAACAGATCAGGACGGTCTATATAATCGATCAATCCTGAACGCATATGCAGAAGATCGCTTATCGTGATCTTCGAGACATCCTCATAATTAGGATACGAACTGTAATCAGGGAACAGATCTCCCAGAGTATCGGTCATCTTAAGTTTGCCGTCTTCAATGAGTTTCATGATACATACAGCCACGAAAGCCTTAGAACAAGAACCGATCTCATACGTTGTATACGGAGTCACTTCATTACCGTCAATATCAAGTGCGCGAGCTCCTGAAGCGAAAAGGATCTCATCATCTGTCGCAACTATAAGGGTACCCTTAAAACCAGCCTCTTCAACCTCGTATTTAAGCCAGTTGATCGCGCTCTCATAATCTTTATTCTCGCTGTAGTATATGTTGTCAGCAGTCTTCATCTTGCCTAGCTGATCTTCAACATCAAGCTTCGGACCACTGGACGAACTGCAGCTAACAAGCAGAAAGACATTGATCACGACAAGTAAAGCACTCAGTAGCCTTTTCATAAGAGACCTCCTTCAGGCCATTCCGTTTTCTACTTTATGGTACTATATCCCGCTTACAGTTTCTTGTCCTTGAAGAGAATTATCTGTCTACTTGTCACTTTTCTCACGGGCTTTCCTTATATCCTCAGCGGTAAGGTATCTGCGTCTTCTCGGTCTTAGCGGAGCAGGACGCCACACAGTCTTAAACCGCTCCCACTTGGGATTATATTTTGTTGTATTTATATACTCACGAAAATCAAAGTTAGATCTCACTTCTTCATCCGGATAATGATACTTACTGCCAGATGATAATCTGTCTTCATGAAGCATCCATTTCAGTTCATTTGCGATCCGTACCCTGCCATCCAGGAAAGTCGCATAAGGATCTTTGTATATCTCGAACCACAGCTCGATATCTTCGAACATGCACTTCTTATCAGTTATACATACGATCCTCCAATAAGGTGTACGTCTGTCTCCGATATATGGAGGTTGCTTCATCATAATCTCGACGTATTCCTCCATTGAAGAGAACTCTTCCATGCCTTGAAAACCGCTGGCCCAGTTATATTGCAGGCCGTATCTTCTCGCACGCAGATCACTTTGTGTATAAAACTCTTTATCCTGCAGGATATATGCCCACTTATGTATCATGTCGTGATCCAGCGTAGCCTTGATAAAGGCCTCGGTATCGCCGTGGTCACCGTCTTTGATACTAATGAAATAGCCGACTTCCTTAGCCATGGATCCCTTTAATAATCAACCTCGTCAAAATCAGCATATACGCATTCGCCGTTCTCGATCACAAGTGAATTTATGTTCCAACCTGCCTCAGAACCGTATCCGCCTGTAGACTTAGTATAATCGAAAACATCATTATATTCACCGATCAGTTCAAGAACCTCAAATAAAGTCATATCATGACCTTTGTCGACAGATGAATACGGATCGCCATATGGATGGATCACGATATCAGCCTTGAAATCATCAGCAACAGGGATCCTCTTGAATATTACGTCACGATAGAGATAACCATACTCATCACGCAAAGAAAGATATACATCATCGCCGTCAACGATCACTTCGAAATACTGACCGTCTCCTATCTGAAGACCATTCTCGTCAACTTCCTCTATCTCATAGGTGTACATGGGATCAGCCTTAAACTCATCACCCGCTTTAAGTTCTGAATACTCGGCAAGACTGATCTTATATTCGATCCTGGTGCCGACAGTCGCATAAAGATATTCACAGTCATTCGAGACAGCATACGCACAAGCTTCATACTCGCCGTCCTGCATCTTTCCCATATACTTATCAGGATCGATATATCCGTCACCACAGTAGAACGTAAGGAAATCAGTCAGCGCCGGATAATCAAAAAAGATCTCCGACGGCATGAGGCTGTCAGAATAATACTCCAGATCAGGAATATCCCACTCCACGAGCTTGCCGTGATCATTCTTGTAAGCGATGATACCGTCAGTCTCGTCACGCGCGATAAGTACAGGATTCAACCACTTATCCTTGCCGTAACCGAGCCATAGGAACTTATCCTTATCAGAGACCAGCATCTCGGCTGTTGCCTTGTAAAACGAGTAATCATCGTCTTTATACTCCATCAGGAAAGCAAACTCATCTTCTGTTTCTTTGGACTCCTCTTCCTCATCGAAAACATCCTCTTCATCCTCTTCATCCAGAGTTGTCTCGACAGTTTCTTCGTCAAAGTCCTCATCTTTTTCTGTTTTGTTACATCCGGAAAATGCCGTCAGCGAAACGGCGGCGACCATTATGATTGCCAATAGCTTTTTTCTTTTCATATGTTCTTCCTCCATTAAAAATGACCCATGTCATACATGAGTCATTATACATCAGATATATTTGATAATAAATTGTCGTTTATCGGATAACGTCTCCGATCTGTTCTTTTGATACGATCAGAATTTCAAAAACAAGAAAAAGACAACTATTACTATAGCCAGAATAATTAATAATGCTAACAATCTTGTTGATATATTTTTCATAGTACCCTCCTATTAGTCATACTAACTCACATAAACCTTCTATAGGATTCATTCACATTAAACTCAATAAAAA
>JAGCGE010000317.1 GCA_017649745.1 Clostridiales bacterium
AGATGCGATCATAAAGGACCTTCTCACAACCCATACGGTTATATATGCCTGTAAGAGCATCCTGCATATAGATCCTACGAAGCTCCTTGTTCTTACGCACGGAAATGATATGACTTCGCATCGAGAAGAGAAGCACGTTCATATTCTTAACGAAATTAACAAGACTAAGATCATAGAGGATCTTAGTCGAATTCTTGATACCTACATAGCCGATGACATAGTGCAGATAGTTAAGAGGAGCAAAAATATAAAGGTTCGACTTCCCTTCTTCATGCACATAATCCGGGTATAATTCCCTGGAATCGAACTGTCTCATATCCGTAAGTCTCTTGCCGTTGCGCAATTCGTACAATATATCCATGTTGGAACTGTAGCCGCGGACTCTCTCAGGATAATGATCGTCATCCAGATCGAAGAAATCCGGTTCGGTGCAAAGAAAGTAGTCATGACCTAACTGAGGCATATCATCAGTGATACTTAAACCTTTTTCGAAAAAGTCCTCCTTCTTCTCGGACATCGATACAGGGATCTGCATGCGCTGGAAGAAGATGCTCATGATGTTTGACTGAAGGTTATTCCATGTGGAATTTCTGATCGATGAAAAACGCTTTCTCAATGCCTCCTCAGAAGGAGCACAGCCGCAACTCTCAGAAGGAACGAAGAAAGACTTATACTCTTCATGAAAGCGCTCATCAGGGTGCTGCATCTGGTACTTAAGCTTCTCATAAGCGAGCTCCCCCAGCTTATCCCAGCCGCTTGATACAGATGCAAGTATTGGGAAAGTGCACTGACCTTCATTTATCATATCAAAACCGGTCAGTAAGACATCTTCAGGAACAGAGTAGCCGTGCTCAGCAAGAGACGAGTTGATTCCGAGCGCCATAGTGTCATTGCCACAGACGATAGCATCAGGTAGTTCATTTCCTTCATCAAGGAACAGGTTCATCTGAACATATGCCGTATATAATCCAAAATCACAAGTGAACTCGGTATAGAGATCAAGACCGTGCTCATTAAGGACATCAATAAGCGCCTGTCTTCTGATGGAGTTCTCTACATTACCCGGTATGCCGTTAACATAGATGATCTTCTTCGCATTATGATGCTCGACAAGATGGATAGCGAGATCTCTTACACCGTTATAGTTCTCTGTCGTGATACAAGACATGTCAGGAACTTCAGCTTCAAGAGAGATCATCGGAACGCCTGCTCTCTGAAAACGTGCACAGACACGTTCCTCCTCATCAGGAAGATTAAATGTATTGGTAAGCATGATCGCTCCGTCGAAGCGGCTCGGATCAGGGAGATGGAACATATTAAGCTGGCATTTATTCTGAAGGACATTGTCGTTAGCTGAACAATAGGTAACGAACACGAAAATATCCACACCATCTTGGGCTGCTTTTCTCTGAATGCCAGTGACAGTGTGTTCAATAAATTCGTTGCTGAATCCGTTAGTAAAAACAGCTATACGATTATTCATTCTTGTATCCCTCTAGCCCGAAAAAATTAAAAATATATTATATTTTAACAATAAATCTCACGTGTTAGTAGTGTTTTCGATCATTATTTACAGTAAAAAAACATCCGCCATTAAAGGCGGATGCTTGGTAGGGTGTAGCATAAAGGTACGGCAGATATCAGCCGATTGCTTCTGTTGTAAGGAATTCTACTTTATAGATGAAGATCTCAGTTCCACGATCATATGTGTATGTAAGGTCGTTATATTCGTCGCCGGCTTCAATTACTGCCACATCTCCATCGTATGTGACTTCAAAGCCAAGCGAACTCATAAACCACTCGAATTCCTCAGGCGTAGCCTTTAAGACAGCAATGAAAAACGTATTATTGCCTTCCTTGGAATCGGTTACTTCGAATCCGTTGCAGAAAACATATTCCATACCTCCAATACCGGAAGCGTAATGTGTAGCACAATATTCGCTATCCTCTAAGAAGTAACCCTTAGACGCATATTCTTCAGCAAGTCTTCTAAGCTCCGGATCTTCATAGTCAGCAGGATCTGCTTCCATAAAATATTCGTCGTGAGCGAGATAAGACATCCTGCAGAAATTCGGGCTGTTCTCAAAATCAGGTTTCTTGATCGAATCTTCCTTCAATAACTCATCAAATTCATCTTCCTCAACCTGTGTCTCATCGACCACTGTTTCTTCAACAGTTGTTTCTTCGATCTGAGCTTCCTCAGCCTGAGTCTCCTCGATCTGAGCTTCAGTTTCTTCAACTGTTTCTTCAGTCACGATCTTTCCTGATTTAATGATATCGTTTGGTTTGATGTCAGCAAAAACAGGGAAAGCTACTGCCAAAGAAATCACTGAAGCAGCTGCAACGCCTAATCCGATCTTAGTATTCTTTTTCATCTCATCACCTCTCGGTTATTATTTTGTGGTATTCAGGAACCATTCCGTTTACCATGGCATTATGTTAATCCTGAGTTGTATCGAAGTTGTAACAAGGAAGTATTTATCGTGTACCTTCTTTATCAGGCTCATTCGGAAGCTTAAGTATGATACGAGTTCCTTCACCTTCCTTACTCACGATATCCATCGTTCCGCCGTGTAGTCTCATTATCTTGTCACAGAGCGTCAAGCCTAGTCCGACTCCATGTTCTGCTCTGCTTCTGGATTTGTCGACCATATAGAATGCTTCTTTAACACGGGACGCTTTATCTTCCGGGATACCAAGACCATTATCGACTACTGTTATAGTATAAGGATTACCGTTCATCCAGTCTCCCGTAACGGTCACTTGCTTGGCTTCTGCCTTCATCGCATTATCGATCAGGTTAGTTATCACGATGCGAATAAGAGCATAGTCCGCCCAGAAGTACCCTTCTCCCAGCTGAATACTGATATCTACACCTCGTCTCTCACTCTCGATCCGATAGAGAGCCTTGAGATCGTTTTCGAGATCAGAAGAACTGATCTGCTCGATCATGATGGCTGAACTGCTGCGATCAAGGTCGGTCAGTTCCAGGAGCTTCGATGACAGAGATTGAAGTCTCTCTGCTTCAGACAAAATGACACCTGCTGCCTCTTTTATATCATTATCATGGAGCTTGCCCTGATAAAGAAGATCAGCATAGCCAATGATACCTGTGATCGGGGTCTTCGTCTCATGAGCAAAAGCGGCAATGAAATCTTCTTTGCTCGTGACGGAGTTTTCGAGAGCGATCATCTTCTCGCTGATGGTATCAGACATGGAGTTATAGGCCTGTGTCAGCTGTCCCAACTCATCATTTGTCACAACATCTATCCTATGCGAATAGTCACCCTTCGATATTGCCTCTGTCGCCTCACTTAAACGCCTTATCGGCTTTGTGATATATAAAGAAAAGACAAATGCAAAAGCTATGCCTACAACCAGAGAAGCAACATAGACTATTCTGCAGGTGTGTCTTAAGCTGTTATTCGATTCTATAATGTTGTTGATATACGTACGCGTTATACATGTGTACCTCACATTACGCATCGAAAAAGCAGAGGCGCACTCGATATATGAATCATACCCTGCTGTCTTGATCTCATATCGGACGATCCCTTCTTCTACAGATATAAGATCGGATTCAATTGACGAATCGCCATATGTGACAGCGCCGTCCATAAGAACTGTCAGTTCCAGATCATCAGTTGTCATAGTCCTCTGAGAAGCTATACTGATTCTCTCTATGTCGGCGAGCTTATCACGGGTAACTATGGTAATGTTCGATCTCAAGAGTGACTGAACGATCTTGTGTCTTTCCACGCTGTTTTCGATCGCATTATCAATATTCTTGTTAAGCGATGTCCTGATCAGGATCAGTGACGATACGAGCATCACAGCGACCAGTATGATGACAATCCCGAAATAAAGCCTCACGAATATCTTCATGTGGCACTCACCTCAGGAACTTCGAATCTGTAGCCGATACCGAAAACAGTCTTTATCACGTCATCGTAGCCGAGCTTCTGCCTAAGCCTTTTAATGTGATTATCAAGAGTCCTCGTCTCTCCGTAGTACTCTTCTTTCCAGACATATTCATAGAGTTGCTTGCGGCTCAAGGCTACATTCCTGTTATTGATGAGCATGCTCAAAAGATCGAATTCCTTCACCGTCAGAGCAACTTCCTCAGCATCTTTCGTAACCATACGGGATGTGCTGTTTACCACAACTCCCTTATACTCGAAAACATCATCCGAAGGTGCAGTTCTTCTGATAACGGCCTCAATACGAGCCAGGAGTTCAGAGACCTGGAACGGCTTACAGATATAATCGTCAGCGCCCATCTTAAGGCCTCTGACGCGGTCGTTCACCTGTCCCATGGCGGAGATGATTATTACGGGAGTCCCTGATGGAACGATATATTCAAGAAGATCATAACCGGATACCTTCGGAAGCATCAGATCGAGCAGCACAAGATCCCAAGGATGCCTGTCAAAAAGCTCCTCGCCCTCTTCACCGTCATATGCGAATTCGCAGGTATAACCCGCGCCTGTGAGCGTTTTGCCCAGCAGACTTGATATTGTCTGATCGTCTTCGATAACCAGTATGTTCATTCAGTTCCTCCAGTCGGTCATAACTATACCACCGACTTGTATCATATTTGTAAAATCAGCTGTTACATCCCGCTCGTAAAGGCAAGGAAGAAAAATGCTCCGATGTAACAAAGCACCGTCAAAACAGCAGAAGCGATGATGTAGAAGATGTTGGATCGCGATCTGGTGCCTTTTCGAATCTGTCTTATTATACTTACGATAAAAGCGATGTTGTAGAAGACAGGGAGCAGGAAATGCAGGACCATCAGCGGATAAAACGGCAATTCGTTTCTATAGGTGTACCATCTTCCTTCCTTGTAGAAAAGCCATATCAATGTGGTCACTGCCAGGATGACAGGAGGAAGTATGAAGCAGATCTTTTTCTTCATCTTAAGTGAACCCCTTATTTTTTCTTTAAGCAGAGGATAAATAATCAGACAAGAAAAAGCAACCTTATGCCGTATGTTATAATTCTTAAAAAGTTCATTCTGTTTTGCCAGCGGACCCAAAGCCCTGTATAAGCAAAAATGGCCGCTCGAGAAGCGGACCAAATGCTCTGTAGAAACGAAAACGTCCGCTGCGACCACTTCATTCATCGACTTTGAAGGTCGTATACCTTCAGCCAGCGGACCAAATGTCTTGAAAACGCATGGTTGGTCCGCTCACTTAGCGGCCTTAATTGTCTGTGGAGAAGGTTTGGTCCGCTCGATTACAAAAAACTCATAGAAACCGGAGGAAGTATGATCTTTTATCTCGTAAGACATGGTCAGACAGA
>JAGCGE010000318.1 GCA_017649745.1 Clostridiales bacterium
AATAAGCTCATCGACATTAGCCCAACCATGTTCATCAAGCGTAATACCTATAGTTTCAGGCTTATGCCTTAAAATAAGGCTAATATATTTACTTGCTGATTCAAGATCCTTATTAGTCATTTAATTTCTCCTTCCAGCGCTAAACAGCTTTTATCATTTCCGGATCTTTCTCAGGTACATACGAATCATCTAACCAAAGATCCTCTTTGATGCCAGCTTTCATGAGGACTTCAAAAGACATCTCATCCATATTATCAACTGCTTTATATTTAGCCGGATTCAATTCAAGCCTGTAATAAAAGTAACCCAAGAAATTATATGGATCAGGAATTACATGGCTAAAATCATCGTAATATCTCATGAGATGCACAAAATTAATCACGAGTTCGGGGGTTTTGCAGTTATGAAGCAGGTAATCAAACCATGCATCATAGGTTGCATCCCATCCTGCTTCTTCTATCAACCTTTGTGCATCCTCATAAAGATTAGCTTTGTTCTGACCAAAGCTATCTCCTTCGAACGAAATGTCAAATAATTCTGCCGTTATTGTTTTTATGTCTTGTATATTCATATCAGTTACCACCTTTATACTTAGGACTGAAAACTTCGGGATGACGAGATCTTAGATCCTCAAGTGCATTATATACCTTTTTCATAGATAGTTCGTTCGGCTTGAAATGGCCACTCCTATTATCTACCGACACTATTTTCCCGTCCGATATTTTTAGTATACCTGCACACTGAACCTTAGGATCTTTACCGCCAATAAGTGTAGGATGAGGCGAACGCTTGTCTGGGTTGTTCGGATTGGACCTTTTTCCAAATATAATGTTCCCGTCCGTGTCCAGAACATAAGGAAAACTCGAATCGGCCTTCTCCCCATCACTATAGATATTTCCGTCGCGAATAGATTTTTCCAAATTCTGAGCCGTCGGATTATGAAAGTATCCTGTGTTTGGATTGTAAATATCCGAATCCTTCTTATCTTTTTTTAACATATCTCTTGTGACACTATATGTTGGAGCATAGGGCTGAGAGCCTGTAGTAATGTCATTGTATGAACTGCTGCTTCCGCTACCCATTACTTTTCACCTCCATGCATGCGAGTCGTCCAATCTGGAAAATGAATGAATCTGGCTTGTGAAAGATAAGGCGCAAAGATGGAGTCTGGCATCGAGCCGTACACAACAACTACTTCGGGTTCAAGAGTTTCCATCATAGCTTTTAGGCCATTTGAAAACTCGATCTTATCATCCCTTGTCTGACAACAACCGTAGGTGGATATTGCTACAATGCTATGCTTTTCTACACCTAGAAATGCAACTTTATCGGGTAATACCTCAGTCGTATATGTAAGTGAATTGCCCCATCTTATTAGCGGGATAACATATGCACCAACTGTTTGAAAGTGATAACCGAGTGCTCTGTTCCTATAGGTGTTAGTAATTTGGACTGCCAGAGGCGAGCTTCTGTACAATGAGCAATCGAGGGAAATAATGATTCTTCCTTTAAATTCTTCATCATATTTCTCTGGGTTGATAAGTACTTCTGCAAACACTGGATCGTTCTCGAAGAAGCCTATTGCTTCGTTTTCATCTTTTATTCTATTACGGCAGGAGAAGGGTGAAATGCCTGTAGGTATTCTGTATTCCTTTGGCTTCTTTATGAACGGGATACCAAGATACCCGTCAAAATCAGCGCCTTTGACAAGTTCCGGATTACAGCCATCATCGAGGTTTGCTTTACGCTTCTGATGTCTTGGTGTATTGGAATCAGTATTATTATTTAGCATTTTAATGCCTCCATATTTTGAAAGATTTTGCTGATTCCCAATACAAAAGCCGCAATGACATTGATAGATTCAAACAAATATCGTGTATTGAGAATCTGCAATTTAGTACGTCAATGCGGCTTATTTGCAAGTAATCTTTCAAAAAGAATCAAGGAGGCTTATCGTCACCAATAGTGATTTTAACGTCCCTTTTTAAGGCAGAACATTTCTGCCATACAACAACAGGAGCTGCTAATGGGTTGGCGGTCTTAATAATAAAACATTTTTTGTTAATCGGGCACCTATAGGTGCAACGGTAAATCGTTACTTTATCCACTGAGAGGAGCATCTCCTTTGTCGTATTGAACCTTTAGGTTCAACTCGATTATATGAAGAAACCCAGATTGTGTCAATGCGTTTTTGAACTTTTTGTCAATTTTTCATCTTGAAGTGTTGCCTATAGGTTCAACCGATATTATAATAATTACTACAAGATAGGAGGTTTTTTCAATGACGTTAGGTGATTTTATTAAGGAAAACAGAACAAAAATGAATATGAGCCGTAACGCGCTTGCTGTAAAAGCCGGTATTAGTCATACCGAAATTATGCGTATTGAAACAAATCAGCGAAGACTCCCATCACTTAAAGTGCTTTGTTCCATAGCCGATGCATTATGTGTTCCTCACGAGGAGATTCTAAAATATGCTGGTTATTCACCGTCCGATGACTTGTCGCCCATCGAACGTGTCTTCCCGGGTTTAAAAACCCAAAAACAACAAGAAACAGCATCCCTTATTCTTGAAGGCATCGCACGTAACTCTTCTCTTAAGGACGAAGACTTGGATGATCTTTACAAACAGGTAGAAATGTTTTTAAATTATGCGAACGAGAAAAATTCCAAGTGAGCCAAGATTCGGATTTGTTGCGGAAAAGGCATATGAATTATTGTTAGAATACGGTTATGATTCTTTCCCAATATCAATATCTTCTGTGTTAGATGAGCTTTCCGACTATGTTAAATGCTTGAGCTGGACAGAGGCCAAACAGATTCTGAAAACCGATGATCCTCTTCATCTGAAAGCGCTTAAAGCTGATGGTCGAGTACTTCGAATAAACGGCGGCAAGTATCTTATTGTTTATGACAACGATAAGATCGAAGATGAACATCATAATTCTTGGACAATAATGCATGAGATCGGGCACATTATTCTTGGCCATCTTACAGAATTCAATATCGGTGAACTTAGTCGGTCTGGCCTGACTGATACAGAATACGAGGTTCTCGAAAAGGAGGCTCATTACTTTGCTGCTGAATTTCTCATGCCAACGGCAATACTGCGTTATTTTTCAATATCCGTTGAGGAGATTGCTTTATTGTTTGATGTTTCCAAAGAAGCCGCTGGACGCAAGCATAAACGAGTATTCGAGGCAAGCTATATGCCTAAACAATACACGAAATATGAAGATCAACTGATACGAAACTTCAGCAAATTTTTTACAGTCGGTATTGATGAAGCAATATACAAAGGCATTACCGCAAGCTTTTCGCGTAGAATTAAGTTCTCGTCATTCTGCAGAAAGTGTTTTCACTGTCATTCCTATATAAGTGATAATTCCGCAGAATATTGCCCATATTGCGGTAAAAGCATAGCGGTCAAAGCTCAATCACAAGGATTGTTTGCAAGTTTACACGAAAAGCAAGATTTTATTCGAACCCCAGGTATAGAACACATCAGATTTAGATATATGCGAAGCTTTTCTCTTGATAATAATCAAAAGATTACAAAACCTGGGATATGTCCGGTATGCCTCAATCATCATATAAACAAAGATTCTGAATACTGCTCAATCTGTGGAATTGCTCTTTTCAATAAATGTCCGAAAGATGGAGTGTTATCGTCATATTCGGGAAGTTTTTGTCCCTCTTGCGGAAGAAAAACCACATTTGGAGATTGGTACTCTGATTTTGAAAATAAATACAGATACTATTTAGAGTATTCAGATCGAACTTCCTCAGAATTGGTAGAGTATCCATATTGGGAGTACGTAAAGCATCATTCGAAATTGCATAACGATAATATGTTGGATCTACTTTCAAGTCTGGTTTATTCAACAGCGTTTATTGATGACAATGATAATATCTATATTTATGTAGACAACAACAGAGCTGCCGAAATCGTTAATGAACACAAAGATGCAATTCAAGAAATTCTTGAGGAAACAGACCAGGTGTTAGGCAGAAAAATAGAGGTGATTGGTGTTCATGATATACAATGACGGCTTTCCTATGGATGATAATCTTCAATTCATTAAGTGCCCAAAATGCGATAACGAAGAATTCTCATTAAATGCAAAGCACTGTAAAATATGCGGTTTTGATGTTTTTAATTACTGTTTGGGCTATCGCATAGAGGATGATAACGGCAATTTCCTTGGCATTGAGTACCATAAAAATGCGGGAAATGCCAGATACTGCGAGACATGCGGAGAAAAAACAATCCTCTTTGATGCAAAATTACTTCGTCCATACACAGCGTTTTTGAGCAATATCTACTTCGAGATTTGATTTCGGATCAGTAGGGCTGCACTGATACAAATTGCCTACGCTTAAACAATCAGGCAAGTATTTTATTTGCTTGCCTGATTATTATAAAAGCATATTATCGCAAGTTTTCTGTTATTGAAGTGCTTTACGTCCGTTCTTTTCATCGTTTCTGTGCATAAACTGAAACTGTTCATAAGGTCTATTATGTAAAGCTTTGCATAATAAGCCTTGTGACCTTCGTACCGTCATTCATGTTAATGATCATGTGCGACTGATGGGACATCTCGTGGTTCCACGTGATATAGAAAGGCCGCCCCGAATCGGACGGCCTGAACTATTACCACACCTCAAATGTCTGGATCTCGAGTCTGAAATCAACAGTGCATCCGTCTATCTCTAGTCTGTAGTCACCTTCCTGAAGCTCGCCTATAGATTCACTGCAGACTTCAAAATACTTGATCGCTTCGTTTTCTAAATAAACATTGACCGTGAAGTCATCAGGCGTGATCTCCGTATAGTCGTTGCCGGAACTAACGAAGAGCTTCATCTGAGAAGGATCAAGATCCGGAATCTCGTCACCGTATTCTTCGAAGGTCTTTTCATAGCCTGCATAAAGAGTACAGTAAAGAATCATATGAGACGGAGTCTCGATCTCGTCGTAGATATTGTATCTTTCTATTTCCCATCTGTATCCATTAACGGACAATGTCATATCGCCTGTAACGACAGAAGGTTCATAGGCACCTGCCAAAACCTCCAGTTCGTCATATACGATAGGCTCGATGCTCGCACCCGTATCATCAGGTAATTCTTCCTCGGTTTCCGTAACTTCGCTCCAGCTTCCTAAGGCCTCATCGAAGTTTTGATACTTGGTGATAAAAGTCTGACTAACGAAGTCGCTGTATAACACATCAAGGCCATCTTGATATTCGACATAGATGCTCTCGAACCCGACACGGAAGGCGAGCCAGTATAGTTCGATCCTGCTGTCGTATTTAAGCTTAACGAAATAGTAGTCTCCGCCAGCGGAAGTTTCTTTCTCGTCAGCTTCGAACATACCACGCTTTGCACAGGTCTCGATCGATTCAGCCTCAGTGATGATGCTGCCGTATTCGGTAGCGCGAAGATCAAAGACAAAAATGTCAGTTCTCATTCCGTCCAGATCTTCCCTTCCGAGGGCGGTGAATCCCGGGACGTTTTCGGGCGGATAATAATTCCAGTCAAGACCATCGGACAATTCAAAAGGACAGTTAGCGAGGATATCGTCCTCATCAGCCTCAGAGGCGGATACCTGCGTTGTGTCCTGAGGATCTTGTTGAGAAGTGTCTTTTGTTGAAGAATCCGTTTTCGAGCGGGATCCCTTGCATGAGATAAGGCATCCTGCACCTGATAAAACTATAAGGACAACACAAGCTGCCCTCAAAATAGCATCTTTCTTTTTCATATGTAATCCATCCCTATTTTTGTACTGTCTTAATGACGAGCGGAAACCTCCGATCGTTGCTTATCAGACTATGATGCTACTCTTAGTTTTTGTAAAACAGATAATAACCATCATCACAATGAACGCATATCCTTGTATCATCCTCATCCGATGCGTAGATATCCTGCCCCCGCTTAAATGCGATCTCGGCTCCTCCTGCATACATATCTTCCGACGGTGTATTATAGTTATCCACCGCCTGGATCTGGCCTTTTTTCTCATATCCGTCCGGTGCTCCGTTCTGTCCGGGAGTCGTGTATCTGTAAAAATATAGTTTCCCGTTATACTTGACCTGCGGTGGGGTCAGCATCCCGCTCGATATACCCGTAGGCGTAAGCTCGGATTCCGCTGTTGTTTCTATTGTCTGTACCTGCAAAGAGCAACTGCACAGGCTGAGTATCATAGTTACGCACAAAAATGTACCGATTGTCTTTTTCATAAAAGCACCTCCTTATCGGTTATGAATACGTTCCTCCGCAAGCTTCATAAACTTTATCAAATATCTCCTTCGGGACCTTCACGTAGTACCAGTTGAAACCCTGATATCCCACATAGCCTTCGCCCTCAAATTCGATCATCCTGATATTGACCTTCGTGCCGTCATTCATATTAATGATCATGTGAGCCTGATGTGACATATCACTGATTACCGGGCACAGATTCTCATGATCCCACGCGTCAAAGAAGTCACCGTTATCGACCGCATCCCAAAATTCATTCCACACTGCTTCATCGATATCGGCATCCTTGAAGTTACCCGTATTATAATCCCAATCCTCATGACTTTGCCACTGGACCGATCCCGTAAGTTCACGGACACGAAGCCTGTCTTCGAACAAATCGCTTCCTTTGGAAAGCGTTATTCCGTTAAGGCAGTCGAGGAACTGGATCCAAAGACCGGGGCCGTTCTCGTCTTCGTATTCAGCGCGAAGACAGATCCTGAAGCTAGTATCATATCCTTCTACCGCATATATTTCTCCCGCTACGGAAGATGCGAATTCAACCGCGTATTCATCCTGTGATGACCACTCGTCGATATTTCCTTTGGCAGTTCCGAGATATTCACCTACGATCTCGTCGATCTTATATGCTTCTTCACCGGTATAATCCATAGACTGCGTGTAGATATTTCCCTTATAGACCACAAATCCGATCATATCAAGTGTTGTTCCTTCTTCCGTGGATTCCGGGATCTCAACGGCGGGAACATATACTCCGGAATTTTCTGTTTCCATTGCGGTAATTCCGGTCTCAACCGTGGAATCAGACAGTGTCTGTTTAATTTCAGTCGGCTTCAGATCAGGACTATCTTTTTCGAAAAGCTTAGGGATAAAGATAAGTCCTAATACCGTTACCGAAAGCAGAGCCACAGCAATCGGCACCCACCTGAGATCACGGGTCTTTGCCTTACCTGCATTTTTAATGAACTTGTTATCGATATCACCGATCGCTTCTAAAAGATCTGTTTCTCTCATACGCCGTACCCTCCGTCCTTAAGATGCTTTTTAAGGTCTGCTCTCATACGGAACAGCATGGTCTTGACCTTGCTTTGCGAAAAGCCGTATCTGGCGGCAATATCCTCTACGGGATCAAAATACCAGTACCTTCTGACAAAGACATTCTGCTGCTGCATTGAGCAACCTTCCAAAAATTCATTGATGGAATCGCTCAGGCACTTCGCATCGATCTCATCTTCAGTATTGTTCGGGGACGGGATACACTCGTGCACCTCCTGAGTAAGTTCGCTATAAACGGCATACCTCTTCTGACGTTTGTTCGTCTTACAGACATCCAAAGCGACATGTCTTATGATCCTTCCGACAAAAGCGAACAGATATGTTCTCGGTTCGTGAGGCGGGATAAGATTCCACGTCTTAAGGTAAGCGTCGTTTTCGCACTCCTCAGCACTTTCCCGATCGTACAAGATGCCGTATGCGATCTTCCTGAGCGCATGGCCATATTTGGACGCAGTCTGCGCTATCGCTTCTTCATCACGCGATAAGTATAGTTCTACGATCTTATCGTCATCCATGAACGATACCTCCTACATATGGTCTTCACCCTATATAGCGACATCTTGTTACGTCAGGTTACATAATCAGATAGTACACTTTTTCGAGACAAAAAAATACTAACCAAAATCTCATTTTAAAGTTTTGGTCAGTATTCGCTTTTTTATGTCTTATAAGTTCAGATAAACTGCTCTGCCCATGCCTTCAGATCTGCTTCTGAAGCATTTGACGGAAATCTCTTGCCTTCCTTGATAACTGCGGAAGGAGCCAGGGCCTTAAAGTTATCCGAAGACTCTCCCAATCCGGATGATCCCGAAGTCGCGAACGGGATCAGGGTCTTCCCGGAAAGATCGTACGCCTCAAGGAATGTGTCAATGATCGAAGGCTCCCTGTACCACCAGATCGGGAAACCCACAAAGATCGTATCGTACTTTGAAATATCCTCAACCAATGTTTTGATGGCAGGACGAGACGAACGGTCACTCATCTCCACAGAACTTCTTGATGTCTTGTCTCTCCAATCAAGATCTGCGTCTGTATATTTTTCCTCAGGCTCGATCTCGAAAACATCCGCTCCGATAGCCTTAGCAAGATCTTCTGCAAGTTTTGCAGTAACACCGCTTGCGCTAAAATAACTAACCAATACTTTTGTCATGTTATACCTCCTCTTGAATCTTACAAACATCTACCCATTCTTTATATCCGCTGCATTTCTCAAGATCGGAAATGGAAAGAC
>JAGCGE010000319.1 GCA_017649745.1 Clostridiales bacterium
TCCTCTCATATCCTGGCTTCTATGCTATCTCGGTCAACCGCATCGCGCACGAACTCTTCCTTCTTCAGGTGCCGATCATCCCGCGTATGATGACTGAGCATGCGCACAGCATCACAGGTATCGACATCCATCCGGGTGCGACCATCGGCAAATACTTCTTCATCGACCACGGTACAGGTATCGTTATCGGTGAGACAACAGAAATAGGCGAACACGTTAAGATCTACCAGGGCGTTACACTCGGTGGTCTTTCCACACGCGGCGGTCAGAAGCTCCACGGCAAGAAACGTCATCCGACAATCGGCAACAACGTTACTATCTATTCCGGTGCATCTATCCTCGGCGGCGAGACCATCATCGGTGACGACGTTGTGGTCGGCGGTAACACATTCATCGTTAACTCCGTCGAGAAGGGTACTCGTGTCAGCGCCCGCAAGCAGGAACTGAAATTCAGGAGCAACAACTCCAAAGGAACCAAAGAATAAATGACTATCCTACAACTCAAGTACGTTATCACCATAGCCAACTCCAAGTCTCTTCGTGAGGCGGCTACGAAGTTGTTTATCTCTCAGCCGGCCCTGTCTACAGCGATACGTGAACTTGAAGAGGAGCTGGGGATCAAGCTTTTCGAGAGGACGAATAAGGGAATATTCCTGACTGACGCAGGCAAGGAATTCCTGGGCTATGCCAAGGAGGCCGTGAGCCAGTACGAGCTCATCGAAGACCGCTACTTAGGGCTCGACCAGGACAAAAAGCACTTCAGCGTGTCCATGCAGCACTATGTTTTTGCTCTGCATGCATTCATGAACGCCGTCAAGGAATTCGACACCGACAAGTACGTGTATTCCGTGCACGAGACCCGCACCGACGAGGTGCTGACAAGCGTGCGCGATCTGACCAGCGAAGTCGGCGTGCTGTCGTTCTCGGGAACCAACGAGAAGGTCATGCGTAAACTCTTCCGTGAGTACGGATTGGAATTCCATCCGTTGCTGACACGCGAGACTTTCGCATACGTTTGGAAAGACCACCCGCTGGCCTCAGCGACCGAATTGTCGCTCGACGACCTGCGCCCGTATCCTTGTATCGCTTTTGACCAGAGTTCCGAAAGCGACTTCTACTTATCCGAAGAGGCCCTCGGCAATTACGGCTTCGACAAGGTCATCAAATCCAACGACCGCGCGACTTCCGCCGAACTTCTGGCGACGCTGAACGGCTACTCCATCGGCACGGGCATCATGATCGCGAGCAAGACTTTGAAAGAAGGTTTCGTCACGATCAAGCTCAAAGAAGAAGACCCACTGACAATCGGCTACATAATCCGCAGCAACCACCGCTTGAGCGATATCGGCCAGCGATACGTGGATGAGCTGCTGAAGTTCAAAGAGTAACGACGATCCCAACACAAAGATGTTGGGATTTTTTTGTGTCAAAATTACTAACTCCCAACCAAATGCTGCAGATTGGGAAAAATGTAGGAGAATTTTGGAGTTATTAAGCATGTGTTTCCTACAGAATTCTATTTTTAAGCAAAAATGTAGGAGTTTTCCATTTCGAAAACGCTAAAAACAAGTTTTTTCTACAACTTTTTTTCGAAAAAGAAAGATCATGTTGGGGACAGCTATTTGATGCCCAAAAAGAGTGATAACCGAAGCTTATCGCAAACGATAAAACTTAAGCATTATTCAGCACAGACGTTAAGTGATACCATCAACGCAAGGTAAAAAACACGCCGGGTAAGGCGGTGTAAATAGTTGGAGGACACGAGTATGAAGATGTTTAAAAAATTGGCTGCGTTGGTGGTAATCGGGGCGATCGCTTTGACGACACTGACGGCCTGTAGCAAAAAGGAAGAGGATGGCGACGTTGATATCGTGATCGGAACTGCGAACGGCTCCCTGTGTCTGGCACCTCTTCACATTGCGATCGATAACGGATACTTCGAGGAGGAGTTCAAGGCGGCAGGAGTTACGTGGAGAGTCGAGGAGATCGACATGGGTAATATCGCGGACCTGGTTGCTTCCGATAAGATCGATGCTTCGACACAGCTCGCGGGCGCGATGATCCCGCAGATCGATAACGGACTTGAGATCACTTTCACGGCGGGCATGCATACCGGATGTACAAAGGTTTATACCAAGGAAGATTCCGGCATCGAGTCGCTCAAGGATCTCAAGGGTAAGAAGATCGGCGTTCCGTCGTTGGGTGACTCTTCGGTAATTGCTCTTAAGAGAGCTCTTTATGATGAGGGCATCGGAGTTTCGACAGAGAACCTTGAAGTCGAGTGGGTAGTATACGGACTTACTGATCTGCCTTTGGCGCTCGAAAATGGTGCGATCGATGCAGCGGCTCTTCACGACCCGGTTGCATACAATGCAGAGACTGAGTACGGATTCAACAAGATCCTCGACTTGAGTACAGATGAGAAGTTCGCTAACGAGTATTGCTGTATGTCATTCGTAACGACCAAGCTCGCGAAGGAGAATCCAAAGGCGGCTGCGGCTTATACAAGAGCGATATTGAAAGCGAGTGCTTTCGTTCAGGCTGAGCCTTATGAAGCAGCTAAGATCCAGATCGACAATGAGCAGTGTTCGGGCGACCTTGATATCAACGCATCGCTCCTTGAATCTTATAATTATTCGCCGTCGGTCAGCATCGCTTCAGACACGATCAACAACGCGGCAAGCGAGCTTATCAGGATCGGCGAACTTAAGTCTGATGACCCGAGCGAATTTGTCGGCAAGGCCTTCACGAAGTTCGACGGCGTGCCTGACACATATGTATATGAAAACGGTAAATTTACGGAAGTGAACTAATGAATAGGAAACTATTGGCATTTTTGAAACTGACATTGCCTTTCGTCGCGATAGCGCTCTCGATAGCAGCCTATTACGGGATCGCGGATAACGGCAAGCAGAAGCAGACAGAACATCCATATTATCTCTGGCTCATTGGCGTAGTCGGAGCGGTGATACTGATCGAGATCATAATTGGTCTTTTCGTTCACTCGATCCGCAGCAGGATAATCGGCAAAGCTCCGTTCCTGACGGGAGTTCTGGTCTTCCTTTTACTACTTAATGTGGTTACCTCGAAGACAACTCTGCTTCCTACTTTGTACTTCCCGTCGCTTGACAGGATCGTGGCCGTTCTTTTCGAAAACAAGGTGTTCCTGCTGAAGAATATTTTCGATTCCTTTAAGCTCCTTATCGTGGGCTTTCTATGGGGCGCGAGCGTGGGATTCCTTACAGGTCTCGCACTGGGCTACTTCAAGGGCGTGGGCTACTGGCTCAATCCGGTCACGAAGATCATCGGACCTATCCCGACGACGGCGTGGATACCTCTGGCGCTCTCGACTTTTCCGACGACTCACAGCGCGAACGTGTTCCTCATCGCTTTTGCGGTGTGGTTCCCGGTAACGCTCATGACGAGCAGCGGAATCCAGAGCATCAATAACGTTAACTTCGAAGTATCACGAACACTTGGTGCTTCGACGGTATACCAGATCTTGCACGTGGCGATCCCGGCAGCGATGCCGAGCATCTTCCTCGGAGTTTTCTACGGTACAGTCTCGTCATTTGCTACTTTGATGGCGGTAGAGATGAACGGTAACTCGAGCGGTATCGGCTGGTATATCAACTGGCAGAAATCCGTCATGTTATACGACGGCGTTTATGCAGGATTGATCATCATCGCGGTGATATGTTCCCTGACGCTGACCGTGCTCTTTAAGGTTCGTGACAAGGTACTTATCTGGCAGAAAGGAGTCATCAAATGGTAGGCGAGATAAAGATCGAGAACGTTTACAAGAAATTCCCGAACATCGACCCTACCAAGGAAGATGTTCAGGCACTGAACGGATTATCACTCAATGTGGAGGCAGGATCGTTCGTAAGTTTGATCGGTCCTTCGGGATGCGGTAAGTCAACGCTTCTGAGGATAATCGGAGGTCTTGATAAGGCCACAGACGGAAAGCTCTACATCGACGGCCAGGAGATCAAAAAGCCGGGAAGCGATCGCGGTTTCGCTTTCCAGGGTTCCAACCTTTTTCCATGGCTTACGGTAGAGAAGAATATCGCCTTCGGCCTTAAGGCAAGACATATCTATAAAGAGCGAAGAAGCGACGTTGCCGATTTCATCAAGCTCGTGGGCCTAGAGGGCTTCGAGAAGTCATATCCGCACCAGCTCTCCGGCGGTATGCAGCAGAGAGCGTCCCTTGCCAGAGCCCTCGTGGGCCATCCGTCAGTGCTTCTTCTGGACGAGCCTCTGGGCGCGCTCGACGCGTTCACCAGAATGAACCTTCAGGACGAGATCCTGAATATCTGGAAGAAGCACAATATGACCATGATCATGGTCACTCATGACGTCGACGAAGCGATCTATATGTCAGACAAAGTCGTCGTTATGTCAGCCCGCCCGTCAAAGGTCGAGGCAATAATCGATATCAATCTTCCGCGTCCGCGCGCACGTGCGCAGGATACTTTTCAGGAGTACAGGACGAAGATCCTGAACGTCCTGAATCTCGGCGGTCACATCGACGATGTCGAATATTACTTATAAACAGAATAGAGGAATCATAATGAATAGAATCATCACATCTTTACTATATATCTTAGGCGGGCTTCTCGTCATCTTAACACCGACAGTTCTTTTCCCGATCTGCCAAAGCGAGATGAAGATGGCTTGCTATTTCACCAAGCAGGCTGAGATCGGAGTAGGCGCACTGATCCTTGCCTTGGGCGTTGTCTCCGTTCTTTTCGCTGATAAGAAGGCCAGGCTCGGTATAAGCATCGCACAGTTCTTCAACGGTGTATTGGTACTTTTACTGCCTCTGAAACTTACGGGCCTGTGCAAAATGAGCGACATGGCTTGCCGTGCCAAAACGCTTCCTGCACTTATCGTTATCAGTGTCCTAATACTTGTCCTGGCCGGAGCCAATTCGGCCTTCCTTCTGGTAACAGGTAAAAATGATTAAGGTCATCTTTGCAGGGATCAAGAGTCGCGCATTTTACAGCACCTGTCTTGTCATCACGACAGCGGTGCTGTCTTTCATGCTCCTGTCGGGCAGCATCATCGGCCAGAGCCTCAGCAATGGTATGGACAACATGGACAGGCGTCTTGGCGCCGACATCATGCTTGTTCCTAAGGGCTCGAAAGAACAGGCCGAGAATCTTCTCATCGAAGGCCAGCGAAGCGCATTCTACTTCGACGGCTCAGTTGACGATCTCGTTAAGGAGGTCGACGGTGTCGGCGAAGTCACATCACAGTGCTTCCTTAAGTCGCTTTCTGCCGACTGCTGCAGCAGCGAAGTGGAACTGGTCTTCTACGATCCTTCGACCGACTTCGTTGTAGGCCCGTGGATCGAGACAAACTACGGTGAGCTGAAGCGCGACAACGTTGTAGTAGGAAGCGACATCACGACAGAAAACGGCACGATCAAGCTTTTCGGAAAGGACTATGAAGTCGTCTCGAAAATGGCGAAGACCGGCACGGCTCTCGACAGTTCTGTCTATTTCTCTACCGATGCCATGAAGTCAGTTATCGCCGACGCCGAAGCGAAGCAGTCATTCCTTACCGACGAGCAGAAAGACGGCGACATCCTGTCCTCAGTTTTCATCAATGTCGAGGACGGTTACGACACGCAGAAAGTTATCGAGAAGTGCCGCCAGAGTGCAGGTGAATTCGACGTGGTCTACCCGAAGCAGCTCAACGAATCTTTGTCGGGCAACCTTCTTAAGATCACCGACATAGTCGGCCTGGTTCTCGGCATCGGCGGACTTCTGCTGTTCGGCATCCTCGTACTCCTTAACAGCGTGATCATCGAGAGCCGCAAACAGGAAGTCGCGCTCCTCCGCGTCCTCGGAAATTCGCGCCGAAAGATGGCGACGATGCTCATAACTGAGACAGGTTTTGTGAGCGCATTCGGCTCTCTGATCGGCTGTTTTCTGGGTGCTCTCATCGTGATCCCATTTGGCCGCTACATCGGCATGACGCTCAACATGCCATACCTGGGTCTGGGCTTCTTCGGCGCAGCTTCTCAGATCCTCGCGATCACAGTCGTAGTATTCCTCGTGGCGCTGGTATCGTCGATCCTGTTCGTGCTCCACGTAACCGGTATCGAACCCTACCTCGCACTTAAAAAGGAGGCGGAATGATGCTTGTCGCAGAGAACATAACATATAGATACAAGAAGAATAAAAGGACGATCTTAGATAACGTAAACTTCACTTTAAACGAAGGTGAATTCAGCGCGGTAATGGGCGAATCTGGAAGTGGCAAGAGCACGTTTCTCG
This sequence comes from Clostridiales bacterium, assembly GCA_017649745.1. Next base: position 6,288 of record JAGCGE010000319.1, read on the forward strand.
CAGTTCTTGCAGGTATTCTGAAACCGCTCTCCGGCACGGTCAGTTTCAATGGCACAGATCTCTATTCGCTTAACGATGCTGACCTTTCAAAGATACACGGAAACAACATCTGTTACGTACCACAAAGTAACATCATGCTGAAGAATATTTCTGTTATTGAGAACATTGTAAGTCCGTATCATTCGACCGAAGATCTAAGACCGAAAGCGCTCTCCTTATTAGTTGAGTTAGGCATAGGTAACCTGGCTGATAATTATCCTTATGAATTGTCAGGTGGTGAACTCAAAAGGGCATCGCTTGTTCGTGCAGTATTGATGTCACCTTCGATCGTTATCGCTGACGAACCGACGACCGGTCTTGATAAAGAAACTGGAAACAAGATACTGAGTTTTCTTTCCGATTATGCGAAGTCAGGGAATTCAGTCCTTGTCGCAACCCATGACGAACATATAGAAGATTACGCCGATAATATCCTAAGGTTGGAGAGACGATGATGGAGATAAAGACAACAACAGAAGGCGTTGATTTTGATGAGGTTCGTGACCTGTTAAATGGATATGGGTTAAGTGATCTCGATAGTGATACGCAGCGACTTGTTTTCGAGAGGAGCTACGCGAAAGTATTCCTGCTCGATGACGGGCACATCGCAGGTGTCGGGCGGGCTCTGTCGGATGGGGTGTGCCAGGCGTCGATCTACAATATTGCGGTGCGTGAGGACCTGTGGGGGAGAGGCTTAGGCAAGACGATCGTCGATGAGCTCCTGAAGCAGGTTGAGGGCTGCAATGTGGTGTTGTACACGCATCCGAAGCACATCGGTCTTTACGAGCACTGGGGATTCAAAAAGCTCAAGACTTCTTACGCGCACTTCCAGCGTGAGGAGTATTTTGTCGCAGAAGGATTCCTTGAATGATATAATCCGTGATAACGAGGTGAAGGAAATGATCACAAGAGACGAAGCATTTGCACTGTTGCAAAAATATAATAAAGATCCTTTTCATATCCAGCATTCGCTGACGGTCGAGGCTGTTATGAAATGGTATGCCAAAGAACTTGGTTACGGCGATGCTGAGGAATACTGGGGAATAGTCGGACTTCTTCACGATATCGATTTCGAGATCTACCCTGAAGAGCACTGCCTCAAAGCACCGGAACTTCTTCGCGACGGCGGCGTGAGCGATGACATCATCCACGCGGTTGTCTCCCACGGTTACGGTATCACGGTAGGCTGCGGAGTGACGATCGATGTCGAGCCGATCCACGAGATGGAGAAAGTTCTTTTCGCGGCAGATGAGCTTACAGGACTAATTGGTGCGGCTGCACTTATGAGGCCTTCAAAGAGCACGAAAGATATGGAACTTAAGTCGCTTAAGAAAAA
>JAGCGE010000320.1 GCA_017649745.1 Clostridiales bacterium
AGTGTGGTCGGTTGTCCGGATTATCTGGAATCTGACGCCGTTCTTGAAGGTAATATCAAGTTTTGCCCCAAGAAAGACGATTCAGCGCAGGCTGTAGTTTACTCAGTAGTCTGGGACGGTAACACTGATAACACTGTTTTCGAGATACCTGATACTTATGATGGTAAAGATGTCGTATGGCTTGGCGGCAAGGTCACGAGTTTTCAGATCGAGACCGACAGTCCCTACGAATACTGGACCGGTAGTGGTGAAACCGGTATTCATACAAAGAGCGGTACTACTAAGATCGAGGAACCGTTCGACAGGGATGTTATTGTCATCACTTTGAAGATAGGAAAGAACATTAATTATGTTTCACATATTGCTCCTGACTTCGTTGTTTTCAAAGAAGATGATGGGTTCAAGGTTTACAGTGTGTTTATCCGTTTCGAGTGCTCAGACAATAACCCTGTTTTCTATTCCAAGGACGGCAAGCTCTACAAGAGATCAGGTGATGAACCGGTAAAAGACATTAACTATGCGCAAGTAGGTCAGTAACAGTTTCGGCATCGTCATCCGGCTTAAATACATAGCCTTTTGATTTGTTATTATCTTTAGCGATCAAGTGCACACTCTCCGCATTGAGATCCTCTGACTTAAGGAGCTCGATGGTTGCGTTGACCTCGTCCGCATACGTTGTCATGTCATCTTTCTGCGGCACAAAAACGTAAACATAATAGTTCGCCTCTTCCTCAAATGCATCAAGATCCACGGAACCGTCAGCGAATGCCTCATTCGGGTATTTCGCCGCGTCATAAGACACCAGGCTTACACCGGTAAACTCCGCGTCCGTCCATATTGCACTAAGCTCATCGCCATACTTATCTTCATATGTCTTCTCGAAAACTTTTTCCGGATAATTATCCCAGCATCTTTCATAATCCGAACTTACATCAACAGTAAATTCAACTCCTTTTTCATCTTCGAAAACAACATGATACGGCGAGCCTTCCGAGAATATCGAATCACCGTTCGATTTTTTTGCGGTTGCTTTTGAACCATATTTCAAACTTACATATTCAGCTGCCTTTTCCTGAGCAGCCTTAGTCTTCCATGGGAATTTATTCTGATTAACATAAGCAGCTCCTGTAATACACAAAGCTGCAACTGCCGTTACTAAGAATATGATACCTGTCTTTTTCATTTTCGCTTTCTCCCTTTGAAAAGTGCTTTCACTACTAATATCGATAATCTTTACCAAAGGTTTCAGCACTATAAAAAGCAAAAAATGTTCTTGCCTTGTTTTTGATATGAAACAATACGATTGTATTGAGATAGTAATGAATTGGTAGTAAAATAGATTGCAAACAGGTAAGGAGGATAGACTATGTCCTGTACAATACAAGTAAGAGTAGATGATGAATTAAAGCAGAGATCAGATGAGCTTTTTAAGGAATTGGGAACAGATACGACTACAGCAATAAGGATATTCTTAACACAGGCTGTAGCCAATAACGGATTTCCGTTTGAGATCAAAAAAGTAACACCTAACCCGTATGCTCTTTTGACTGCTGAAGAGATCCTGAGAAAACTGGAAGACTCAAGAAAACAAGCCGAAAAAGGCGAGTATAAGGATGCAGATGAAGTGGTCTCGGATTTGAGGTCCAAATATGGAATATAAGGTAGTCATTACTTCTAATGCTCATAAAGCTATCTTTGATAATATCTTTCATAGTCTGCAGGATTTTGAAAGCCATATGTTGGGTTAATTATTCTTTAATCCCGTGTATAATCAAAGAGGGAAGATAAGTTTTTGAATTAGGGGTATACAATATGAAAAAACATCTTATCAAGACAGTTTTGGCTACACTTTTAAGTTTTGTTCTCGCTGGAAGCGCTTTATTCAGTAATGCTGTATTTGCCGCATCCGATCCCGAACTGGTCAAGGTTCCCGGTGGCACGTTGGATCTTACCAACAAAACCTATAACGTTCTCGATCTGACTAATCCTGATATTGAAAAGTTTGTTACAAAAACTGATTCGCTTATGCAGAGTGTAAGAGAGATAAAGATCCCTTCAAAATCAAAAAAGAGTACGACTTTTGGTATTAGTGAGGCAGGTCTGTATTTTATGTCGGTCAACAGTTCTTCCTACTGGAGAATGGAAACCGATTTGTTTAAAAACAATCCAAACGATATGAATAAATCCATGAACTATACCATGGATCTTGAGAAGGGAAGCAAAACAGCGACCTTTTATAATGATTATAATACCCCTATCACGGTCTACGTTACTTTTATTAAGGCCGCGCAAGCTGATCTTTATGGTACTTACCAATACAGAGCAAAACTTACCAAAGGCAATGTTGATTATTTGGATTACTACTTCACTGCTCCGGAAGAAGGTTTGTATTATTACGGCGTCAAATACTATGCCGATTCCACATATACCACAGAAGATCCGGATGCTGTGTCCTTTGATTTGCATTTTCCAAAGGGTTCACAGAATTTTACCGGAGATATCGAAAAAGAACGCAACATGTATATGATCTATCTGGAGAAAGATCAGAAGATAAATATATACGGTCAGATATCATACGCGGAATATATTGAGGTAACCTTCCATAAGGAAGTGGAGATGACAGACATAAGTGGATATTCTGAGATTAGAAACGATGATATGTACTGGTATGAATACGTTACTGATGATAAGAGGAATAATTACTATTGCGATGCGTTGACAACTCCTGAAGGAACGATTTTTGTTTGGCTACCTAATTATGGAGGTTCTTGGACGAGATGTGATAACTATGAAGTTAAATCTTCGATTCGAAAGATATTTCCTTCCGTCGATATTAACGGATACTCTACTGTGAAAGATTCTTTCGAAGAAATAACTGAAATGAAATATTACTTTGCTCCTGCCGAATCTAAGGATTACTATTTCGATTCATCTGACCTCAAACTCCAGATTGAGGCTTTTGACGGGACGCCGCAGGATATCACACCTCGTACTCCTATTTCTCTCAAAAAGGATGTTGAATACATAATCTCAGCTACGCCGAGTGGAAATAACACGATAGGATCATTCGATATCCTGGAAAAGAAGGCATCTTCACCGACCACGCCGACTAATCCAACTAATCCGTCGGAGCCGAGTACTTCAACAGGTTTATCATTTGCTGACTTCGTTGAGCGTCTCTATGTTGTAGCACTTAACCGTCCGTCAGAGCCGGAAGGAAAGGCCTTCTGGTGTGAGCATGTAGGAAACGGCGACTTAAACGGTGCACAGTGCGCCAATGAGTTCCTTTTAAGTAAAGAATTCAATGACAGAAAACTAAGTAACGAAGAGTTCCTTACAGTTCTCTACAAGACGTTCTTTGACAGAGATGCAGCTGCAGATCCGGATGGCTTCAACTTCTGGATGAACAGCCTTAAGACAGAAGGTCGTGACAAAGTAGTTGATGGTTTTATCAACTCGACCGAGTGGTGCAACATCTGTGCTTCCTATGGCGTTAAGTCAGGTGCTACAAG
>JAGCGE010000321.1 GCA_017649745.1 Clostridiales bacterium
GCCATGAGATAACTCAGCAGCATTCAGATCTCCCTTAAAGAATTCCATTGAAATAAGAGAATCCTCCCTATACGGGAATATATACTGACCTGATGAAGAGATAAAGATCGTGTTCTCGTTGACGACCCAGCCTCCGATAATAATATCGTTTGCCATGTAGTCTTTAATTACTTCACCGGTTTCTTTATCCAATATGACCGCTCTGCTGCCTGCAAAGAAAGCAACGCATCCTTCCGGCTCGCAAAGACCCATCGTGAGACTACCCGATTGATACATCGAATCAAATACCCACTTATTCTCCATTGTCTGAGGATCAATACAATCCAATTTCAATTCATCCTGACCTATGACCATGCCGCCATTTCCAAAGTCAGATGTTGCAGAGAAATAGTCATCACTGCTTACGATTACAAGATAGTCATCCTTAGTAAAATAAAGTTCCCTTGTATGATCCATATCTAATTCCATCTTCTCAGTAGTACCTGTAACCGAATCATGTAAATACAGATATGTTCCTGACATAAAGTCAACACAAGTAGCAATATACCTGTCATCCGAAGATGCACCTACAAGCTGAATCGTCGCTATCATTGCCCCGGATATATTGTTATAATCTTTGATATCCTTCTCTGATCCGTCTTCAAGAGATAAGACAACAATATTACCGTGACCTGTGGCTATACAGATATGCTTATCCGAGATTGCATACCTTTCTTTCAAGAACCTCGATTCATCCTCATCCAACAGAGTGTAAGTCCACTCGAGCTTATTCGCCTCAACATCGATCTTACGGACTTCATCAGCTGTTATTATGATAAGCTCATTATCATTCTCGAAAACATAATCCTTGAATGTTGATTTCGTCTCATCCGTATACACCAGATCATGCGTCTTTGTATTCCACACTTTCAGTATTCCGGAATTATCAAGAGCAGCAAGATAATTGCCTTCCGTCGACACATGGTAAGTGTGCACAGGACCAGTAAGCTTATAGTTCCAGACAGGCTGAACCTCTGCTCCCGCCTCAGTCTCATATGCATATGTTGCGTCAGTAAGAGCTTTCATAGCCTGAGCCGTACTTATCGTGTTGTTATCCTTATCTTTCGGAAGGGCTGCTAGAGCAACTTGAAGGGAATCTGTCCTCTTATCCTCTTTGAAAAGTCTCTCTGACTCGCCTGCCATATAACGTGATCTGCTCAAAAGAGTCTCGATGTAATGTTTCTCTATCTCTTTATTGCTGTGGTACATATAGATACCGAACGCGATCGCAAGAGCCATAGCGCCAGCGAAGACCATCGACAGTCTCCTGATCTTGTACTGTCTTCTTCTGCGCATGAGTTCGTCGTAAGAACATCCGAGGATCGCAGCTGCAAGTCTTGGAAGTTCTTCTCTATCTGCCTCGCTCATCTTAAGCCTGTAGTCACATGACAATGGTTCAAGAGGCGTCTTGACCTTGACCTTGGTTCCATCCTCGTTTTCTATCTCTCGTTCTTCGCTCAAGAGTTCTTCAGGGATGACCTCCTCAGGCTCACCGCCGGCAAGGACCGTAAGTATCTGACTTCTCGAATGATTCTTAAGAAAATAATTGATCTCTTTTTTTACCCAGATCGACTCTTTGGTATTAGGCGAACAGATAACGATCAGATAATCAGAGTGATCGAGCGCATACGAGATAGTATCCGACAGATTGCTCGTGATCGGAAGCTCGTCCTTATCCCTGAATATTCTGGTGATCTTTGATTTGCCTGTTTTTTTCGAGATCTTCGATGGCACGTGAAAACGCTCGAGCTTTTTATGAACATGCTCGGCGATCTTCGAATCCAAAGTCGCGTGCCTGTAAGAAATAAACGCGTTATAGTAATCTATCATGTTCCTGCCCCCAAGATTCCATGCAAAAAGCGCCTCCGAAGAGACGCTTTAATTGTATCACAAAACGATTCGGTTTACACTTTATCAGAAACCCAGACCCAATGAATCAAATACAGCATTTATTACATCCTGACTTGAATGAACATCAAAATCGAAATCCAGATCGAATTCGTCGATTATCTTATCGATACACTCTGCAGGTCCCTTTGATACATACTGAACAAAATAGATCTTATTGCCTTCAACAAAAGTTGCATAGCGGAATTCAAATCCGTCAAACATCGATATGATCGATTCAGTCCATGAATCGTCATAGGCTGAGTTATCAAGTTCCAGATCACCGAGCGCGCTCATCAAGAAATTACCATAGTCTTCTCCGTCCATTCCGATTACGAAATAACCCTTACCATTCTTGTATGAATATTCATCACTGCTCAGAGAATCCAATTTGATGCCTGCTTCATCTTCGAAGGTTTTACAATATTCCTCGAATGCCTTCTGAGCGTCCTTATCACTATTAAATACAGTAACATTAAAAGATTCGGAACCCATATCAAGATAGTCTCCGTCAATTCCGGTCAGAATCGAAAGGATCATTATCTCTTTAACACTTGAAAGATCATCCGATGAAAAAGAATATCCTGCAATGTCAGATATGCCCAGCGAATCCATCTGTTCAGCATAATCCTTCAGATCATCGCCTGAATAATATAACAGCTGATTACCATAAGGAATATCAAAAGACTGATCATTGACAGATATGGATCTGGTATCTCCACTGTTGACATCAAACTCACTTTCGATGTAATCATACATCTCCTTAAGTTCTGAATCATCAGAAATGGTTGAACCGCCCAGATTAGAAAGAGAATCGAACGGAATCACATCATCGTCATCATCCTCTTCTTCCCAGTCGTCATCATCCCAGTCATCGTCCTCATCTTCTTCATCTTCGTCGTCTTCGTCGAGGTCTTCATCCTCTTCGTCCTCATCCTCGTCTTCATCATCCTCATCATCGGTCTCATCATCTTCGACCTCAGCTGTTTCCTTTGTCGACTTGGTGCTTTCTGTCTTCTTGTCATCTTTCTTGTTGCAGGAAGTAATTCCCAAGACAAGTGCGATGGCGATCAACAGTGCAATGTACCTGTTCCCTTTTTTCATTTGTTTTCTCCTTTCAAAAAAGATCTAGATGCATTATTTACACGCTGCGATTCGATCAAAGTGCAGCGGTCTTGCTTAATTCATAGGCTTTGTTAAGAGCCGCCTTGTTCTTCTTCATTCCGACTATTACCCAGATAAATTCAAGGATAAGAATAAGGAATGTAGCAAACAGAAGCACAAGTGCAAGAACAGGAACTTCAACTGTTATCTGCTCAAGTTCTCCTGAATGCCATGGAATAGTAACCGGTGTCTTCTTAACAATGCTCGGAAGATAAAGTGCTTCAACAAATGCTCCGCCTAAAAGAAGCAGATCGCATATAGCGACAGCATAGAGCTTTGGTTTTGTAAGACGCCAGAAAGGCGGGATCTTTTTGTAAAGCTTAGTGTATTCCTTCTTGAAAACCTTTTCCTGTTCGCTTTTGTTCATATATCAACTCACCATTGTTAGTTTTTATAGTTGGCATCTTTCATGACTTCTTCATATTCCTTACGGAAAGTTTCCATCTCCCATGTCTCGTGATCTCTCGCGAAATCACAGGCATTGGAATATGCCTTTTCCTCAAACCTGTAACCCTTCTGGATCCATAAGAATAAGAGAAGAACGATGATCGCCATTACAACAAGAAACACTATCTTTCCGATACCGATATCATCCGTTATTACCGGCATCTTTGGATCGAGAGTGATAACTTCGGTCTCAAATGATACAAGATCATTAGGGAACCAAAAGATCGATGTAACACCTATCAGAGCGAACGCTATCATTGCTCCGATAACTATACGTCGTTTAACAGGGCTGAATCGATAGAACTTAGGGATCTTACTTATCTCCCATGTGAATGCTTCCTGCAAAGCTGAGTCATAATCGCCTTTTCCCATAGAGCCTCCTTATTAACCATACGTGATGGCAATTGAACCGAAATCATTCTCTGCCAACTTAGCCAATGCCTCATCCGAACTGACCTTTTTATCCAGATCCGAAATACCGAAGTATTCTCCGATATCAGCTATATAACCTGTCTCTGCTTTATTGGTTATAAAGTATGTTATGGTCAGTGTGCGTCCCTTAAGATATGTAAATGCCACGAGCCTAAAGTCTTTGCCGCAGTATTCTTCGACTGCATCTCTTATTCCGCCGATCTCTCCGCCGTATTCCTTTTTCATTCGATCCAATGTAGCATAGATCTGATCTTTAAGCTCAGTCTCATTCATCGCAATGATGTAATGGCCTTCATATGCATCTTCATCGAAATCGTATTCCCAACTGCTAAGCTTATCAAGATTGAAGTTGTATCTTTCGGTCAACCTGTCCTGATAGTTCTCGAAAGCAGCAAGTGCCTGCTCACGATCCTCGAATCTCAGCATCGACGAGAAGGTAATGAACTCTGGAGATTCACCTTCATCCTTAACCAGATCCATGATCTCAAGATATGTGGAATCCTTGATCTTGAGGTCATCAAAGTCCCTGTCGTTTGGCATCAATGCTACAAGTCCCAGAGTCAACGATCCTTCAACCGGATTGGCCCTTTTCTTGTGCTCTACAAAAAGATCTCCGCCTTCCGCATAGATAACTACACCATCATGAAGCTGCTTATCACTGAGTTTTTTGAAATCTTTCTCAGAGCATTCGGTAACGCAAAGCTCTTCCTCACAGAAATCCTTGTACTTGAGCGGATGGATACCGTTCGTCGTGCAGGATGCCATTGTAAAGAGCATGGTTCCTAAAAGAATTGATGCAAATAACTGTTTTATCTTTTTCACGTATATAACCTTCCTATGTACCTGTCAACACGAATTATATCACAGGAATTTCTTTTAGAAAAAAAGGGGACTTTTCGAAAAGCACCCTTTA
>JAGCGE010000322.1 GCA_017649745.1 Clostridiales bacterium
CCAATAACAACGCAATGGTCAAGCGCTGGTGTCCTGATATCGATGAGTTCGATAAGAAACAGTATAACAAGACAGGAGACGGTCATATCCTTGCGATGACTGCAGGTGCAGTAATGGAGAATCAGGGTCATACTAAGATGATGCATGACTTCGATTCTGCATTGATGTTCGAAGAGCCGTTCCTCTATCTCAATATGAACGGTGAGAGATTCACTAACGAATATACGGGATTCGTTTATATGGGTAACATCCTTAAGTATCAGCCTTCTTTCAAGGGTTCGATGCTTGATGCTGATCACCAGGACGGATCAAAGGGTTGGTATTGCACTATCTACGATGACGACTATGTTAACTGGCCTAAGGATGAATTCGTAAGCGGAATGGTTCCTCCTCAAGTTATGATGAAGTTCATTCCGGGTGCAGTCGAGAATCCTCAGGGAGTGTTCAAGAATCTCATAGATCTTCATCGATGTGACACGCTCGAGGAACTTGCTTCTGAACTTGGTATCCCATATGAGAATATGAAAGCTTCGATTGAAAGATATAACGAGCTTTGTGAGAAGGGCAGCGATGACGATTTCGGTAAGCCTTCCAAGTATATGCACAAGATAGTTAAGGCTCCTTTCTGGGGTGCCAGAAAACATATCAGAGTTTCGGCTTCTGTGTCAGGTGTCATGACAGATGAGAACGGAAGAGCTCTTGATAAGGATGGTAAGCCGATCGAAGGCCTTTACTGTGTCGGAAATCTCGGCGGTCCATTCTACGGAGGAAGTGACTATCCGTTCCATCAGACAGGTCTTTCTCTCGGAAGATGTTACACATTCGGCCTTATAGCTGCTAAGCATGCTCTAGGCACTTTATAAGAGGAGTCCTGAACATGAAAGAACAGACGCAAAATATCTGTGATGTATTCATCTCCAACTATAAGACCGCGGGTGATGTATTCAGGCTCGACGGTGATATGGGCGCAGTTATATGCGCTTCTACGCTCATCGGAACAAAGGAGCCTGTTGATGAGAATATTCTTAAGAAACTTAAGGTAACCATAGATTCTTCGAGCGGATTTTTCTCAACGCTTCGTAACAGTAAGGCCAAGCAGGCCGTAGTCGCGGCAGCATCGAAGACTGAGAACCCGGATGAAGCTTATCTTAAGATCGAATATATCCATAAACTTCTAAAGACGGTATTCAGGGATTCTTCTGATCTTGTTATAACAGCCGTCGGTCTTTTTCAGTTCGGAAAAAACGATGATATTGATACTATCATCAAGAGAACGAGAAGGATCTATGATCTGATCGACATAGAACATCCTGTAATAACCACGAGTGAAGATATCTTAAACTTCGCATGCATGGCAAGCAGCGGAAAGAGCGCTGAAGACTGTGCCAAGGAATTCGAGGCTATATTTAAAGAAGTATGTAAATATGTAAAGAAGATAAATGAAGCTCAGGCTCTTGCTTGTATCCTATCGGTTTTTGACGGTGAGTGCGAGACAAAGGTGAAGAATTCCTGTGAACTTTACGATTATCTTCGTAAGCACAGGATCTCATTTGATAACTTCGGTCTTGAGTTGGTCGGCATCATCGCTATGCTTTTCGAAGACTGTGATAAGGACCTTCTTGTAGAGGAGATCAAGGAAGTAAGCTCCTACCTTTCGAAAACAAAAGGCCTTGGATCATGGGGTGGAGTTGGCGAGAAAGTAAGGAATATGATCTCGGCATCTATCGTTATAGATTCATATCTTGGTGACAATAATGCGATCTCTATGACAGTCAAGCAGATCATCTCTACGGTGATCACAAGGACCTTGGAGGATTACTACTCACTTGACTAATATCGTAATTAATTTCTCGAGGTTTCATACAATTTTCACCATTTATCTCTAAATAAGTCTGTATATTCTTACCTTTGAGATTATTGCATTTGTTACTGTGAATGTTATAATCTGCAAGTGTTAGACCAAAAGAAACGGAGAAGGGTTATGAAAAAATTAAAACCTATTATTGCTATGATGCTCTGTGCATCACTGGTCCTTGCTTCTGTAGCTTGTTCTTCTTCTAAGAGCGGCAAAAAGAAGAGTAAAGGTGGAGACGGTATCGATGAAGACGATGCTTCAAAAGTAGCTGTTGACTTTGTCGAAGCTTTGATCAGCCAGGATGAAGATGAACTTAAGAAACTCTCTTCCGAAGACGAAGAATTCGAGTTTGATTATGATTTCAATGATCTCGATGCTGCTTATAAGGCATGGTTCAAGACATTCGAGGCTGAGGTTGAAGACGATGCTGTCGAGGTTGACGATGATGAGGCTTCTGTAACTGTTACTGTTACATATGCTGATCTTTCCAGCATTGACGAAGCTTATTCAGAAGATGATCTTATAGATGAGATCGAAGATTGTGAAGACACAAAGTCAACAGAGATCAAGATCGAGCTTAAGTCCGACGATGACGATATTATCGTTTCTAATGCTTCCAAGGCTAAGTCTTCTTTCGACAAGATCGTAGATGGCGCAGAATTCAAGCTCCTTGAGGATCAGCCAATCGGTATCGACGAGGATATCATCTATGTAGATTATGAGTACGAGATCGGTGATACAGATACAATCGAGATCGAAGTTGAGTGCTACGATTTTGACCAGTTCGAAGATTCCGAGATCGAGATCAAAGTAGAAGATCCTGATGGAAATACTGTTCTTGAGGGTACTCTCTACTTCCACGCAGACTCTACTTTGAGCCTTTCAACAACACCTAAGACACTTGGTCTTGACAAGTGGACAGAAGGTTACTACTCCGGTTACGCTGAGTGCGGTGACTACTACTATGGTATCGGTTTCTATGTAGAGGGTTCAGGTGATGAGCCGGATCCAACTTCTACAGTTACACCTGGTGGTGACACAGACCTTAAGGCTGCTCCTGATGACAAGGCAGGTAAGCTTGATGAGACAGCCGGAACATATGAGAATGATGTCTTTGGATTTAGGATCGAATTCCCATCTGATATGACAACAATGGATCCTTCAGCATTCATGTCTGGTGATGAGGATGAGTACACAAAGGGTATCAGAGCAATGGCTATGACAGCTGACGGTGACTTCGTTGCAGTAGCAGTTTATGAAGGTGACGAGTCCGTACTCGCTATGATCGGTCTCAGCTCTTCACAGTCAGGCGGTAAGGATGTAGACTGCAACGGTATAACATTTACTCGTATCAATGCAGGTGGTTCTGACGTTCTTTACATGGTTAAGGACAAGTACATCGTAATGATCATCGCTGGTTCAGCTGATACTAACGATGCAATCATGGATTGTATCTCACCTCTCTGATAAGTTCAGATGACTATCTTTACGGCTTCGAAGGAAACTTCGGAGCCGTTTTTTATGTTATAATCACACCTGAAAAGGAGATGAACATATGATCCAAGATATCTTTCCTTCCAAGATCGACATAACTTATTCAGATATAAAGCCTAAGCCTGAATCCAGGATAATGTATTTCAAGGGAAATGACCTCATGATCCTTTTCGAAAACGATAAGATCCTTTTTCCTGAGTACAGAGATTTCCCTGAGGGAACAGAGGTCACATATCTTTTTAAGGTAGATGATGTCGAGTTCTTTATCTGTTTTGAGTCTTCCTGTGATCCGACAGGCTACGAATTTCATCCGATGCGTGAATTAAAGCAGATGAATTATCGATCAAATAAGAGGCTTTTCGAAGCCTTCACGGCATTTCACCTGTATCAGTGGTATGACTCCAGCAGGTTCTGCGGTCACTGCGGAAGCAAGACAACATTCGATTCAGTTGAAAGAGCAATGGTATGCACAAGCTGCAACCGTAAGATATATCCGAGGATCAATCCGGCGGTCATAGTCGGTATCATCAACGGTGACAGGATCCTTCTTACTAAATACAGAACAGGATTTAACCACAATGCACTTGTAGCAGGCTTTGCCGAGATCGGCGAGACGCTTGAAGATACGGTAAGAAGAGAAGTATCTGAAGAAGTCGGATTGAAGGTTAAGAGCATCAGATACTATAAATCGCAGCCTTGGGGAGTTGTTTCCGACCTTTTGGTAGGATTCTTCTGTGAGGTCGACGGTGACGACACGATCAAGATGGATGAGGGCGAACTTAAATACGCCGAATGGGTAAGACCCGAGGATATAGTTCTCCAGCCTAATGACATAAGTCTGACAAATGAAATGATGAAGCTTTTTAAGCAGGGGGACTTATAATAAGGCGCTTTTCTGATATAATGTTCATACTTCAAAAGATGAGGTAGGGCAAAAAACTATGAAAAAATGGAACGGTTATCAGAAGGGTATCAACCTCGGTGGTTGGTTCTCACAGTGTGTTTACACAGAGGAACATTACGATTCTTTCATCAAAGAAGAGGACATTAAAGTTATAAAGAGTTGGGGAATGGATCATATCCGTTTGCCTATTGACTATAACCTTGTTGAAGATGATAAAGGAAATAAGATCCAAAAAGGATATGACAGGCTGGAGGAGTGCATCTCCTGGTGTCGTAATAACGGACTTAATATGATCCTCGATCTTCATAAGACAGTAGGTTTTTCATTCTATGAAGGAGACGGAGAAGTTGGTTTCTTCGATAATCCTGCATATCAGGAAAGATTCTATCAATTATGGGAAAGCCTCGCTAAGAGCTTTGGCAAGTAGAAGGATATGCTGGCTTTCGAGCTTCTTAATGAAGTAACAGAGAAGTCCTATTGTGACAAGTGGAATGAGATCTCAACAGAGTGCATTAAAAGGATCAGAGCTATTGCACCTGATATCAGCATCCTTGTTGGAGGTTATTACAACAATAGCGTATCCGCAGTTAAGGATATCGCGCTTCCGTACGATGAGAATGTTATCTACAATTTCCATTGCTACGAGCCATTGATCTTTACGCATCAGGGTGCATCCTGGATCCCTACTATGGATACTTCTTTCAGGATCTCAGTTGATGCTCCTTATAAGGAAATGGAAAAAGCAGGATCAACGATGCTTCAGCAGATGACAACCGGATTCCCGGGTTTTGATCCTGATGACACACTTTCAGAAGTATATTTTGAGAAGATCTTTGAAGAAGCTTTGAAGACAGCCGAGGAACGTAACGTAGTTTTGTACTGTGGTGAGTACGGAGTTATCGAACTTGCTTCTCCAGAAGATGCAGTTAAGTGGTTCAGCTTAATAAACGGTGTGTTTACTAAGTATGGTATCGGAAGAGCTGCGTGGTCATACAAGAAGATGGACTTCGGCATCAGTGATTCCAGAATGGACAATGTTAGAGAAGAACTTCTCAAATATCTGTAATTCAAAAAGTTGATAATTAACAGTCGATGAGATCTCATCGGCTGTTTTTTTATCAGGATAATAACGATATAATCAGTTAATAGACTCAGTGAAGGAGATAATAATATGAATAAACCGAGCCAGATCAATGATGATTCCTTGAGATATGATTCTTTCGATAACGGAGAGATGTTCGAATCCAAATGCAATCAAAGATTGCCTTTAATGGGATGGAACAGCTGGAATGCTTTTGGAAGTGGTAATAATGAGACTCTTACGCTTGCTATGGCAGAAAAGATCAAGGAACTCGGTCTTGATGAACTCGGTTATAAATATATCATCCTTGACGACGGTTGCTATGAGAATGTAAGAATAGAAGATCGTCTATGTAATAGTAAAGAAAGATTCCCTGGCGGTTTTAAACCTCTTGCAGATAAACTTCATGCAATGGGCCTTAAGTTCGGAATGTATAACGACATCGGAGATAGGCTTTGCTCAGGCGCGCAGGTTGGTCTGTACGGTCATGAGGAGATCGATGCTCAATCTTACGCACAGTGGGATATCGATTTCATTAAAGTCGATAACTGCTATTATCTGTGGGATAACGCAACATTTGCGGATCCGACAAATGCTAAATACTCTTTTGCTCCAAATATCAGGAGTATAAAGATAGATGGGAATGAATATAATGCAATAACTGATGGAACTGTTACAGGACTTATAGGAAAGAAGACCGATTCATATGTAACTTTTATAGGAACATTTGATGGTACGGCTCCTGATCATACTCCTGTAGGTAATAGAAGTAGTGAACTTATCTTCAATATTGATTCTGATTGCGACAAGACATGCGAGCTTATGGTCGAATATGCAAGTGGTAAGGAAGAGGGAATAGGACAGTGGCTTCAGGTAGCTGTCGGAAATAAGATCTTCTTTGATGATATGCTTGAAGAAACTTCCCAACCGACTGAGTTTATCTATTCGTCTATAATCAAGGTCGAACTTAAAAAGGGTTCAAACAAGCTTAGATTAATGAATCACAGAAGGCAGGAAAATACATTAAGTAGCTATGTGCACTTCAAAAACGCACTAAGTAAGTACATTCCTGATAGGGAAATAGTGCTTTCAGTATGCGAATGGGGTAAGACACAGCCGCAGAACTGGGCTTATAAGGTCGGTAATTACTGGAGAATACTAAACGATATCACATTTGCCATTGGTTCACCTGAAGGTGATTACGGTACATGCTCTTGGGAGGCAGATTACACTACTTCCATTACTTCCCAGTACAACAAGGCAGTTATAATGGATGAGTTCTCTGGCCCGGAAAAAGGCTGGAACGATCCGGATATGTTGGTAATAGGCATGAATGGGCTTACATATACTATGAATAAGAGTCATATGGCGATGTGGTGTATGATGTGTTCACCTCTGATGCTGGGTCTTGATATGAGACGAGTTGAAAAGGGCGATGACATCTTCAATTTGATCGCCAATAAGGAATTGATATCGATCGACCAGGATGAACTTGGTGTTCAGGCAAAGAGAATATTTACGACATATAAATGTGATGAGCCGGATAAGGAGTATATCAGAGATAATAAGAGAACAGATGTGCTCTGTAAACCATTAAATGATGGAAGCATCGCTTTGTCTTTCTTTAATATCGATAAGGATGAGGCTTCTAAAAAAGTAACTATAGACGTAGCTCTTATCATGAAAAATCTTTCTCATAAGATGGTCGATCCTGATAAGTTTGCTAATGCAAAATCTTATGAGATCAAAGATTGTTTTACAGGTGAAAAATGCATCTTGAATGATAAGGAATTCACAGTAGAAAATATAGCTCCATGTGATTCGATCGTATGGAAGGTAAAGCCTTTATGACAGAAAAAGAATTCGCTGATCTTCTTGGTGAAAAAACTATTCTGGAAGATGACGGAGAGAGTATTCTGATAAGGAAAAATTGTGCGAAAATGATACACCTTTTTCTGCAAAGAGAATTGCATGAAAAAGATGAGATCAATATCAAGAAAGCAGAGGAGATTAAAGACCTTTTTGACTGCAGGATATGTGCAAATCATATAGCGCAAGTTTATCTTAAAGGAATCATGGAGATCGACAGAAACATGATGCTGTTTAATGCGTATAAAGAGGTCAGCAAAAAAGAGGCAACTTGTTACGTATTAAGAACTGTGGATAAAAGTAAGAGATTGCTGTTGTAATTAGGCAAAAAGTTGCATATAATCTTTTAAAAGGCTTTGTTTCAGTAAGGAGAAGGATTTATGTCTAGAGTTTCAAAAGAGGAATATATTATCGGTTCCATCTCGCTTCTTGCGAATAGATTTGCACAATTTGGTGATTCAATACATGAAGATATTACATTCAAACAGTGGTTCTTATTGCTGATGATCTCTAAGATGGATGATGAAGAAAAGAGCTTGAATTCTATTGCGGATTTTGTCGGTACAACGAGACAAAATGTTAAGAAACTTATAGTGCCTTTGGAAGAGAAAAAATACGTTAAAGTCAAACCGTCAAAAACGGATGCAAGAGCACTTAAGATCGAACTTGCTCCAAAGACATACAGATATTTCGAAAAGCACTACGAAACTACTGCAAAAAAGACTGATGAGTTGTTTTCAAAAATGAATGAGAATGACCTCGATAGATTGATCCAAGATCTCAGCAAACTGATGGAATGTTTTGAGTGATTGAAAGGCATTAATCTATGTTGTGGTTTTTTCTGTTTTCAAAAAATAAGAGACTTGCAATTATCATCTGGGGATGTGTTGTAATGTCTTTTTCGATGATGTTTTTCATATTTGCTACACCAATGATCGTTAATCTAGGAAATACTGTCGATCTTTCTGATCCTGATGTTAATTTCAGAGATATTCATAATAATACACACATCAAAGGCGAGATTCCTGCTCTATGGGGGCAGTGCTGCTATTATGAAGATGATTCGGGTAAAACATATTATTATGCTGTTCCTAAGATTGAAAAGGACTCTGACGGTACCGTTTATATCTCTGATTTTATTGCTCTTGGTGTAACAAAACCTGAGGATGTTAAGAAGTGTGACAAACTTGCTGAGGCAACACTGCGATATGCCAGAGGTTATTCAGATAAGATAGAAGCTGAACCATTTTATATTGACGGATATGCCCAAAATATGGGTTATGATATGCAAAGATTTACCAGGGATTACTTGTCCGATTGCAAGTTTAATCCTAATTCACTGGTTACAACTTATATAGTAAATAATAGCAGCAGTCCGTTTGCATTCTTTATCATGGGTGTCATCTTTATCCTGGTAGGTGGTGCGATGATACTTGGTGGTTTCTTTATAGGTAAAGATAAAAGTAAAAAAAATATTAGTACAACCGGTAAATGGGATGTCTAATTATTGATAATATTACATTGATTGTAAGTTTCCTAAAAATCAAATTATTGTATAATCGATTATGGATAACATAATAGTTCATTTAAACAATTATTTGATTGGAGGATTTTTTTCGTGAAGAGAGAAAAGATCATATCTGCAGGTCTTTCTGCAGTCTTTCTTTTAGGCACTCTTTCCGGACTGGCTGGATGTAGCAAGAAGAATGACGGAAAGACAATTTCAAAGGACAGTCCTTGGTATGACGTTACTAAGATAGAATATGAGAAGCCTGATACAGAGGAATCGCAGTACTCGTATTTTTCAGAACCATTTTATAATAATGGTTCTGTAGAAGTATCGTTTTCATACTATACTAATGAAGGACAGGAGACTTATTTCTTAAAGTATGATGAGAACGGTAAGATAGTCGAACAGGAAAAAGTAGAAGATATGTTGAAGGATTCGGTTCCTTCTGGAGCACAAGTTACATATTGTGATTTTTCGACTATGTTCAAATCAAAAGATGTCACATATGCATTGGTCGAAGTCGGATATGAACTCAAGAATGACTGGGATTCAAAAATGATGATCCTTAATACATCGACGAGAAAGTGTGAAGAAATTGATTGGCTCGGCGACGAGTCGGATAGTGTCTGGATCGGTTACGCTGCTGGTTTGGATGATGGTTCTCAAGCTTTCTATGTGAACAATTACGAGAAAGAGACAGAAAATATCTATATCATCAAGGAAGGAAAAGTTGTAACAAACAAGACATTTGATGAATTCCTCGGAGCAGAGGGTGTATCAGTAAACAGCATGTTAAGTGCAGGTAACAAATTGTATATCTATTGCTCTCTTAAAGGAGATAAGGATTCATATCGTTTTATCTATGATGCTGATTCCGGAAATGTTACTAAAGATAAGATGTCTACAGGAATGGTGTTCTCTCTTGCTGACGATGGAAATGAATATAATGTAGCTATGTCTGGTGTGTATCTTTCTACAGATACAAGTGAAGATAAAGAGCCGGTCATAAATTTTGACCACTGTAATATAAACAGAATGGATTGCTGGAGTAGTCAAGTTGTTCATATGACCGACAGTGAATGCGTGCTTCTTGGTTCCACATACACAGCTGAAGAGAACCTTCTTACAAGCTACAAGTTTGTTAAAGCTAAGGAGAATCCTAATGCCGGTAAAAAAGTGCTCGTAGTCGGCAGTACATCAATGCTTTCAAATTCAATATGTGATGCTGTAGTAGACTTCAATAATTCGAGCAAAGAATATTTTATTACTGTTACCGATAAATATTTCAATGTTGAGGAACTCATTCAGACATACAATGCTATGGATGAATCGGATTATCAAGATGACGAAAAAATGATGAAAAAGGAAAATGAGCGAGTAGCTAAGATGATGGATACACTTTCTATCGATCTTATTGCAGGCGATGCTCCTGATATCATCTTTGACGCTCATAAGTTTATCCAGCTTAAGGAAGATAAGTACTTGATCGATCTTACAGATTATGTAAATAAGGACCTTGGCGATGTAGAGTTCTTTACTAATGTTATTGAAACGAACAAGACAAATGGCAAGTTATACAGTATGCCGCTTACTTTCAGTGTAGACGGAATCCTTGCTAAGAAGAGTGATGTTGGTGATAAGAAAGGATTCACTTTTGAAGAGGCAAAAGAATTCATTGAAGGTCCTTGTAACGGAAAAAATCCTATCTCACAGTACGCTACAAGAACGGAATGCTTCCAGATCTTGTTTGGAGCAATGGCTGATTCATTCTATGATGAAAACGGTAATATCAATCTTGAAACGGATGCTTTCTATGAACTTGCAAAATTCTGCAAGGAAAATATCCCTGAAAAGCCAAGCTATGACGAAGAATCATTGGGAAATGGTGTATATGCTCAGTATACGGAAGAATCAAGCCCTGCATCATACGTATCGTTGTATGATCTGAAAAGCTTCTGGAACCAGGCTTATGAAAGAGGAAATAAAGTTAAGGAACTTTACGGACTTCCTTCCTTTGACGGAAGAGGGCCAACGATATCTATCGAAAGCTCTATAGCGATCTCTGCTACATCTGATTACAAAGATGGTTCATGGGAATTTGTTAAGTCACTGTTTGATGTAGATACTCAGTATGATATAAGCAGAGATAATTACACAAATTCAGTAATGGTCGAAGCACTCAGAAAGGTAGCAAAGAAAGAGGTTGAGGAATCCAAGAAGGAAAGCGAGCTTTACGCTCAGTATGATCCTGAATATGCAGAGATGTTCCCACCTATCTCATCTGAAGCTATTGATACATATATCGAGACGCTTAAGAGTTGTGAAAGCGGTGATATCGCAGATCCTTCCATCATCCTTATCGTTAATGAGGATATAGGAGCTTACTTCGCTGATCAGAAGTCGATCGAAGAAGTTACATCTACGATCCAGAACAGAGCTCAGACGGTAATCAATGAGCGTAAGTAAAGTCTGATAATTCAAGAAAAACTAAGGGATCTTCACGTTGGTGAAGATCCCTTTTTACATGAGCGATTATATGTTATGGAAGCCAATCGGCATGTCCTGCTTTAGTTACATGTTCGATAATGATACTATCGAATTCTTTCCATCCGTTTTCATCTACTATCCATTTTTCGAACTTTACGAATACATCATCGGAAGTTCCTTTTTTGATGGCTTTTACTACATCTTTTTGGCTTATATTATAATCGTTATCTGTATCTAGTCTGGATGATTCGTTTATGATATTGGCCAAAGCTGAAGCCCCGTAATTCTTGTAGATAAAATAGCAGAATCGTAATCCACACTGATATTCAGGCTGAATAATACCGGTTCTATCATAAGACATCTTGATCATGTCTTCGCCTTGCTTAAGATAATCAGCGCTGAAAAGCTCATTGGTGCTCATGTAAGGGATGAGATCGGCATCGGTATATCCGAGTTTTCGAGATATAGCATCCTGAACAAACATGGCCATTCCTTCATCCATTGTAGGGCCCAGATCAGCACCGTTTCGGAGTGTGAGTACGTGGGTCATTTCGTGTATCAAAGTTGAAACAGAATCTGATTTCGAATCAACATCATAATCAAAAAGAATGCAGTAGGAATCTGAAGCGCCTTCTATCGATCCGTCTTGAGGGTCACAAGTGATTATGAGTTCAGCCTTTTGACGATCGGTATTAACTTGTGAGAATGCATTCTCGTCGCCTAGATAGAATCCCTTCCAATTTGTATAACGGCTTGTGTTGAAATTGCATCTGTATTTGAGTCCAAGAAGAGCCTCGTTTTCTTTCATAACTTTCTCGACAAGGTTAAGTGTGTCTCCATGTATCACTGTGCCTTTTAAAAAGAACAATACAACATCTTCGCCTTCACAGTAGCAGTTTTTATCGATAGTGATAATATCTTCGTATTTGCCGCTCAGGACGATGAAATTAGGATCTTTTTCAGCCTTGCGTGTAATGTTTCCGTTAAAACCAGTCGGATCGTTTGTCATCTTATATGTGCCTGTAGGAATATCAAATGAACTACAAAGATCTGAAAACTCAGGAGCTTTGGCGAAATTAGCAAAGAGAGCATCTTTACTCATTCCGGCTTCGACCTGTGCTAACCAGTAATCCATACCTGCTTTGTCCGGTTCTCTCAACATGAATACGTTATATAATCTGGTCAAATATTCATCAGCATAAATGTATTTCTCGTTAAATTCTTTGCTTTGAACAAAGCTACTTACGAGTGATACACCGCTTAAATTTCCGTTTGCAAGGCCTTCTGCCCAGAATTGCTGTCCGCTTCTGTCGCTGTAACGGTCCAGAGCTGCGTAGTATACGCGATCAACGAAATAATTGATCTTTGTGAGCTTATTAAGATCATATGAACTGCTGAAATAACCTGCCAATATATCATAATCACGGCAAATGGACTCGAATTCTTCTGAGTTGGCAAATCCCGTAAATACCAAATCTCTGGATGTTCCTTTCGAAAGCTCATTTAACCAGTACTTGTTTCCGTCGCTGTCGGGATCTCTTCCCATGAACATGTGGTAAAGATCAGCCACATAATCTTCGTCAGTCTTTTTTAAACCTTGGTATTCTTCTGAGTACATAAAATTAGCGGCTATTGAAGTTCCTGTCTGGCGGAATGAATCAAGCTCGTCGATCCAATACTTCTTTCCCGATTCATCGGGATCTCTTCCCAGAGTAACCCAATAGCAACGAATAATGAATTCTTCGACTGATGAAGAAGCGGCTTTTACTTCTTTGCTCGGTAATATAAAGATACCGATTGCCATAATAAGAGCTAAAGCCACAGATCCTGTCTTGCGTACAAACCTGCTTGATAACATACATTTTCTCCTTGTTTTAATGTTCGTGTTTATGAAGTGTGTTCAGTATATATTGTCCTGAATGTTCGAAAGGTTCACTTTTTTAGCCGGATTTTTTTCTTGTTCTAATAATAAAATGGTATAGAATAGTGGCATGACCTTTGGGGAGGTACATATTATGAAGAGATATACGGCATTGCTTCTTGTTGCGGTAATGGCATTTGGGATAGTTGCCTGCACTGATACTAAAGAGAAGGAATCTAGAAAAGTAAGAAGATCTTCCGATGTTGAAGAGACTGAAGATACGGAAGAGTCCGAGGAGACTAAGGGAACAAAAGAAACAGAGACAACTGAGTCGACAGAAGTCACTGACGGTCCCGGTGCTATAGATAAACCTATAGATGAGAATCTATATATTGATGCTTATCTCGATAAACTTGAAGAATTGAATGCAGAAGATGATGACGGAGATCGTACCTATGATCTTTTGCATATCGATGAGGATGACATTCCTGAGCTCGTAATGAACGATTACTGTACTATCACTGTCTTCACATATCATGATGGACAGTTAATCGAGATAATCGACGGTTGGTCATATGGTGCCATGGGTAATACCGGTTACTACTATGCTCCTTATCAGAATTATATGTCTAACACAAATTCTGATTATGCGGGTATGCTTTACTGCACCAGTACGTATAGTCTGGACGGTAACTACGAATGGGAGCCTGGCAATTGCGGAAATATCCAATTCTTTGAGACTAATCCTGAGGAACATCTCGATGAACCGCTTTATTTTCTCAATAACGAGGAAGTTACTGAGGAAGAGTACGATGCTGCGTTCCCGATCAAGGATAATAGACTGGTAACAGGTAAATACTATTATGATGAGATGAAGGTGCTTCTTGAATCTGAACAGATCCCTGAGGAACATTCTTTTAAGGTGTTTACTGATAATCTCACATGGGAGGAAGCGCAGGCGAAATGTGAAGAGATGGGAGGTTATCTTGCTACATTAGATAACATCTACTACACTTTGCTCTTAAATGATTATCCGGGTTATGTCTTCTATGTCGGTGGAACTTACAATGAGAATCTAGGTGAGTATACATGGTCAACAGACGGTTCTAATGGCAGCATTCCGGCTTATATGTGGATGGACGGAGAACCTACTTTTACCGGAAAGACTGAAGACGGCAGAGAAGTTGAAGAGAAGTATCTTTGTCTTGTCTGTCTGGTAGTAGAAGGCAACGTTACGCTTCTTAGGCTAATGGATGTGCCTAATGATGTATTGGATGCTGCACCTTCTTATGAAGGTCATCTCGGATATATCTGTGAATTCGATCATTACATTAAAGAATAAGGGGAGATAAATATGTCGAAGGGAAAGAAAGCAAACATTGGTCCTAGGCTTCGTATATTAGGTTTGGGATGCACATTACTTGTTGTGTTTCTTATAACAACGGTTATATGTACATGTGTCTTTATCGGTCTTCTTATAGGGTATGGTATCCAGGAAACATTTACTGAATTGTGGGCATATCCTGTAGCAGTGATCATAATCGAAAACGCGATCTTCTGGTCGGGTATCATCATGGTATATTTCTCGTCGAAACAACTTGGTCTTAAGATCAGGATCGTGGGAATATTAGTTGGAATGATACCGATCCTTCATCTTATCGCTCTTGGAATAATCCTTAAGGTTTGTATTTCCGAGTACAGTTTTGAGACTAAGAAGATCAAGCTTGATGCAGAACGTGCTGAACAGCAGATCTGCAAGACTAAATATCCTCTTTTGATGGTACACGGTATCTTCTTTAGAGATTTCAAAAGATTCAATTACTGGGGACGAATCCCTTACGAACTTAAGAAGAATGGCGCGACAATTTATTATGGAAATCATGAGTCTGCAGAGACTGTTGAGAAGAGTGCAGCTAAGCTTGCTGACAGGATCAAGCAGGTAGTAGAGGAAACGGGTTGCGGTAAGTTGAATATCATAGCTCATTCTAAGGGCGGCCTTGATATTAAATATGCAATAGCCAACTTGGGTATCGATCAATACATTGCTTCTGTCACAACGATCAACACGCCTCACAGAGGATGTGAATTTGCTGAATATATTCTTAATAAGGCACCGGAAAAAAGTAAGAATGCAGTAGCTGCTGCATATAATGCCACACTTCGAAAAATGGGCGATAAATCACCTGATTTTCTTGAGGCTGTAGGCGACCTTACAGCAACAAGGTGTAAAGAGATCTCAGAGCAGGCAGATCAGTTCGATTATAAAGCTCATGGTATTTATACTCAAAGCTACGGTTCGAGGATGCGTCATGCGATAAACGGCGCTTTCCCGTTAAACATGAGTTTCCATCTCGTTAAGTATTTTGACGGTCCTAATGATGGTCTAGTTGGAGAGCCTTCGTTCAAATGGGGTGAGGATTATGAGTTCCTCTCCTGCAGTGGAAGACGAGGCATTTCTCACGGAGATATGATCGATCTTAACAGAGAAAATATCTCAGGATTTGATGTCAGAGAATTCTACGTTAAACTTGTTAACGGATTAAAAAACAGAGGGTTATAATTCTTTAATTTTGGGGGCAAAAAGTTATGTGGTTTGAGGAGTCAGTTTTTTATCAGATATATCCGCTCGGATTTTGCGGTGCGCCGTTTGAAAATGACGGCAAGCTCGAGCACAGGATCTTAAAGGTTATCGACTGGATCCCTCACCTTAAAAAGTTGGGGATAAATGCAATATATTTTTCACCTGTTTTCGAATCTGATAATCATGGATATAACACAAGAGATTACGGCGTTATCGATTGTCGTCTTGGTACCAATGAGGACTTCAAGAAGGTAGTCGATAAGCTTCACAAAAACGGTATCAAGGTTGTCTTGGATGGTGTTTTCAATCATGTAGGAAGAGGCTTCTGGGCTTTTAAGGACGTTCAGGAAAAGAAGTGGGATTCACCTTATAAGGATTGGTTCCATCTGTCATTCGAAGGAAACTCAAATTATAACGACGGCTTCTGGTATGAAGGCTGGGAAGGAAACTATGATCTTGTTAAGCTCAATCTTCGCAATGAAGAAGTTATCTCCCATATCCTGGATAAAGTAAAATACTGGGTCGACTATTTTGATATCGACGGATTAAGGCTCGATGTAGCATATTGCCTTGACAGGGATTTCCTTAAAAGGCTTCGCTGGTTTACGGGTGAACTGAAGCCTGAGTTCCTCCTTCTTGGAGAACTATTGCATGGCGATTACAAGCAGTGGGTCAATGGAGAGATGTGCCATTCCTGCACTAATTATGCTTGTTACAAAGGCCTTTTCAGTTCGTTCAATTGCATGAATATGTTCGAGATAATCAACACGCTCATACAGCAGTTCGGTCCTGAGAACTGGAGCTGGTTTAGGGGTCTTCACTTAATGAGCTTTGTTGATAATCATGACGTGACAAGGATCGCTTCTAATCTTAATAATCCTGCTCACCTACCGCTTATCTATACGCTCTCATTTACGATGCCCGGATTCCCGTGTGTCTACTACGGTTCCGAGTGGGGAGCAACGGGTAGGAAAGAGGAAGGAGATCCTTCACTTCGTGTGAGCTTCGATGCGCCTGTTTGGAATGATCTTACTGAGCATATTTCCAAGCTTGCTAAGATAAAGAAGGAGCATAGTGCGTTAAGTTACGGTTCATTCCGTTCGGTCCTTCTTACTAATCATCAGTGTATTTTCGAGAGGAATGACGGAAACGAGAGGATACTTGTTGCGATCAATGCAGGTGACTATGAATTTACTGCTCATTTTGATGCAGGATGCGGTCAGGCAAAAGAGCTTCTTACTGATTCTATTCATGACTTCGGAGGCGGTTCTGTCCTTAAGCCTTACTCATGTGAGATATGGAAGATGGAGCATTGATATATGAGATATCAGCTTGTTATCTTTGATCTCGACGGAACTATATTAGATACGTTAGGTGAACTTACGATCGCGTTTAATCATGCGCTTTCTTTGTCGGGGTTAGATCCGATAGATAAGAACACCATGAGATCACGTGTCGGTAACGGCGCGAGGGTGCTCGTAAGGCGCAGTATCGAAGGTGTCGAAAACGCGGATGAAGATAAGATACTAAGTGACTACAGGGACTACTACAATTCTCACTGTACAGAGAACACATTGCCTTATCCGGGAATACCTGAACTCTTTGCTCTTCTTAAGAAAAATAACGTTAAGATCGCTGTTGTGTCCAACAAGTCTGACGCGGCTTGCAGAAAGCTTTGTGAGGATAAGTTTCCTGGTCTTATCGATGTGGTTAAAGGTCACAGGGAAGACTCGAAACATAAGCCTGATCCACAGCTTATAAACGAAGTCTTAGAGGAACTTGATATCGATCGAAAAAAGGCTGTCATCGTCGGCGATTCTGATGTTGATGTATTGACAGGCGTTAATTCCGGCATTGATAATATAGTAGTAACCTGGGGTTATAAATCAAAGGATGTATTGATTGAGAATGGAGCAAAGGTTCTTGTCGATTCTTGTGATGAACTGATCGATCATCTGATCTGACAGGAGGTGTTTTGTATGACTCGCAAAATACGAATCGCGTTGAACATTATCCTTTTTGCGATAGTGATTGCCGTATGGCTCTATATGTTCAAAAGTTCGGAAAGTTTCTTATCATCTCCTGGACTTACCAATCTTAAATACTTCACTGTTCTTTCCAATCTCTATGCTGGTGTTACATCACTTGTCTGGGCAGTTTTCGCGATAAAGGATAAAGATAGAAAAGATGCTTATAAGACAGCAGATATATTGAAGTACACATCAACAGTTGCACTGATGGTTACGTTCTGCGTTGTGCTCTTTTTCCTTAAGCCCTTATATAGAGATCTTCCGATGTATTCAGGAGCCAATTTCTGGTTTCATCTTATTATCCCGTTATGGGGAATCATAGAGTTTATTATTTTCAATAAGACAAAGCTCGGGATCAAGGAGAATCTTTATACAGGAGTTCCTGCGTTTATCTACGGTTTATGTTATCTGCTCAATATCCTCATAAACGGTAAGGGTGAATGGCCTGATAGTAATGACTGGTACGGCTTTCTTAATTGGGGATTACCTGTTGGTCTCGTGATATTTATGATGATAGTTCTGATATCTGTTTTGTTGGGCTTTTTTATACGTGGTATGTTAAAAATCAGATATAAATTTCTAAATCAGCAGAACGCTTGATATTTGAGTATTTATTATATTAAAATACTTCCAATTGGGTGACAGGAGTCGCCTTACAGAACTGAAGTTCTTATTATTTTTTTATCATTAAGTGTTATGAAGACACTCATACTTTCTTGTAAGGAAGTCCGCGTGTCTTTTTTTGTGTGGAGGTTAAATGGATCTTAAGGAGTTTTTTGCAGAGAATCCTTCGTGTGCGATCGCTTTTTCAGGTGGGGTTGATTCATCTTATCTTCTATATATTTCTTCGCGATATGCCAAAAAGGTTAAAGCTTATTATGTTAAGTCTCCGTTCCAGCCTCAGTTTGAGTATGAAGATGCACTGAAGTTTGCGTCAGGTTTTGGAGTTGAACTGGAAGTAATTAAGATAGACGTTCTTAAAAATGTCCTTGTAAGTTCTAATCCTGCTGATCGTTGTTATCACTGTAAGACTGCAATATTCAGCAAGATAATCGAAAAGGCAGCTAAGGACGGTTTTGACACCATTTTAGACGGTACAAATGCATCTGACGATGCAGGTGATCGTCCGGGAATGAAAGCTTTGCAGGAACTTAAGGTCAGATCACCTCTCAGAGAATGTGGAATCACCAAAGCTCAGGTCAGAGAACTTTCAAAAGAAGAGGGACTTTATATCTGGAATAAGCCATCTTACGCTTGCCTTGCTACAAGAGTTAAGACAGGTGAGGAGATCACAAAGGATAAGCTTAAGAAGATCGAAAAGGCTGAGAATTATTTAAGAAGATTCGGCTTTACCGATTTCCGAGTTAGAGTTTCTGATAATGTTGCTAAGCTTGAGATAAATAAGAACGAGATGTATATCTTCGATGATGTTAAAGAAATCCTGTTCAAGGAATTGAATAAGAGTTTTGACAGTGTTATCCCGGAACCGGAGGTAAGACAATGAACAGTGATATAAGAAAGATCCTCGAGAGTGTTAAAAGCGGTGAAGTCAGTGTCGATGATGCTCTTCTCGCGATCAAGAAAGAACCGTTCGAGGATATCGGATTTGCTAAGGTCGATCTTCACAGAAGTATAAGACAGGGCGCTCCTGAAGTTATCTATGGAGCAGGGAAGACTTCCGAACAGATCAAGAAGATCCTTGATACTATGATTAATAACGATATCAAGACGATCCTTATAACACGTTTAGATAAAGATAAATATGAAGAAATATCGACAGATATCAATATAACGTATCATGAAGAAGCCGGGATCGGCGTTGTCGGAGTACTTCCTGCACCTGATGGTATCGGTAAGATAGTAGTTGCAACCGGAGGAACTTCAGATATTCCTGTTGCTGAAGAAGCTGCATTAACGGCAGAAGTTCATGGCAATGAGGTTGTAAGACTATATGATGTCGGTGTTGCAGGACTTCATAGACTCCTCTCGAACATGGATTCCATTATGGGCGCCTCAGTAATAATCGCTGTTGCCGGAATGGAAGGTGCACTAGCTAGTGTAGTAGGAGGCCTTTCAGACTGTCCTGTTATAGCTGTTCCGACAAGTGTTGGCTACGGAGCATCATTCGGAGGAATATCAGCACTTCTTTCTATGCTCAATTCCTGCGCCAGTGGTGTATCGGTAGTGAATATTGATAACGGTTTTGGAGCAGGTTATCTTGCGAGCATGATCAATCATATGGAGGTAAAGAAATGAGAACACTTTATATTGATTGCAGTATGGGTGCGGCAGGTGATATGTTGACTGCTGCGCTCCTGGAACTTTTCGATGATAAGGAGAGTATCGTTAAGGAACTTAACTCTCTCGGAATACCTAAGGTCAAATATGTGATATCTTCTGAGGTTAAATGCGGCATCGTAGGAACACATGTTAAAGTGACCGTTGATGGCGTGGAAGAAGACGAGCATATGCACGATCATCACCACGATCACGACCATGATCATGACCATGAACACCATCATGAGCACGATCACGAGCATCATCATGAGCATCATCACCATCACTCGAGTCTTCATGACATTGAGCATATAATACGCGATCACTTGGGACTTTGTAACAGTGTTAAAGAGGATATCATGGCAGTTTATCGCCTTATTGGTGAGGCAGAAAGTGCTGCACACGGCAGGCCGATCGATGAGATCCACTTCCATGAGGTCGGAACTATGGATGCAGTTGCTGATATCACTGCGGTATGCTATCTGATCGATAAACTTAAGGTTGACAAAATCGTTGCATCTCCGATTCATGTCGGAAGCGGAACGGTAAAGTGCGCTCACGGTATCCTTCCGGTGCCTGCACCTGCAACGGCTTACATCCTTAAAGGCGTTCCTACATATGGTGGCGAGATAAAATCAGAGCTTTGTACTCCGACAGGTGCTGCGCTTCTTAAGCATTTTGTTTCTTCGTTCGGATTCCAGCCTTCAATGTGCGTAGATAAGATCGGATACGGAATGGGTAAGAAGGATTTTGAGGCTGCTAACTGTGTAAGAGTTCTTCTTGGTGAAGATACTGACGGTGATGACAGCGTTATAGAACTTGAAGCTAATATCGATGATATGACAGGTGAAGATGTTGCTTTTGCAGCAGAGAAACTTTTCGAAGAGGGCGCAAGAGAGGTCTTTACGATTCCTGTGTATATGAAGAAATCACGTCCGGGTAATCTCATGTGCATCATCTGTGATAAGTCGAAAGAAGAGGATATGGTAAAAGCCATTTTCAAGTATACGTCGACTATCGGTATCAGAAAGAAGAATATCGAGAGATATACACTCGACAGGAAGATCGAGAAAAAGATCACGAAGTATGGTGACATCAGAGTCAAGGTGTCTGAGGGATACGGAGTACGTCGTGAGAAGTATGAATATGATGACATTTCGGCAATAGCCTCCAGAGAGGGTAAGTCGATTGGTTATATAAGAAAAGAGTTGGGAGGAAACTGATATATGCATATGTCAGATGCTTTGTTGTCACCTGTTGTGGCAGGGACAATGTACGCTGCTTCGACAGCGGTTGCGGGTTTATCCGTGTACAAGCTTAAGAAGGAGGAGAAACTTAATACAGAGAGTTCTTTCAAGAGACTTCCTACAATGGCAGTTATGTCTGCTCTTGTATTCGCAGGTCAGATGATCAACTATACGATCCCTGGAACAGGCTCATCAGGTCATATCTGCGGAGGATTGCTCCTTACAGCAATGCTCGGACCTTATGCAGCATTCCTTTCTATGATCTGCGTACTTCTCATACAATGTCTGTTCTTCGCGGACGGAGGATTGATGGCGCTTGGAGCCAATATATGGAACATGGCGTTCTACGGGTGCTTTGTAGGTTATTTCCTCGTATTTAAGCCGATCATGAAGTCAGGCATCAATACAAAAGTTAAGCTCATTTTGTCTTCGATACTTGGTTGTGTACTGACGCTCCAGATGGGGGCGTTCTCTGTTGTACTTGAGACATCACTTTCAGGGATCACAGAACTTCCGTTCAAGTCATTTGTAGTTCTCATGCAGCCTATCCACCTTGCTATTGGTCTTGTTGAAGGACTTGCTACAGGTCTTATCCTTGTATTCGTTCAGTCCACTTCACCTGATCTCATCAAGGGTATCTCAGAGAAGGAAGTTAAGAAGACTTCATTTAAGACAACTATTGCAGTATTACTCGCAGCTGTTATCGTTATCGGCGGCGGCTTCTCACTTCTTGCAAGCTCCAATCCTGACGGACTTGAGTGGGCATTGTTCGGTAATACAGAATACAAGCAGGATGTAACTAACATGGGACTTGATGAAGAGAATTTCGGTACATCCAGCAGCATTTCCGAAAAGGCCGGTGCGATCCAGGAGAAGACTTCATTCCTTCCTGATTACGCATTCTCAAGCGACAGCGAGAATCCTGCTGGTACAACAGTTTCAGGTATCGTTGGTTCTTTGATCGTTGCAGTTATTGCGGCATGTGTTTGTTTCGCAGGTGGCTTCTTCAAGAAGAAGACATCGAAAAAAGCGGCATAACGAGAAGGTATCGATAAGTGAACAGAGCACGGGAGGCATCAAAAGAGATCAGGTCTTTGGAAGATCTGGGGAAACTTGATTCTCCCGTGCATTTTTTGTCTCCGTTATCAAAACTTGCATTGACTCTCGTCTATGTATTTACTGTTGCATCGTTTGAACGATACAACATAACCGGGCTTTTCCCGATGATACTTATCCCTCTTATCGGATATGCATTAAGTACGATCCCCGTAACTCTCTGTTTTCGAAAACTAAAGGTAGTGTTGCCGGTCGTTCTTCTTGTGGGAATCGCTGATCCGATACTCGACAGGAGACCTTTGATGGTTATCGGAATTGTCCATATCTCGTATGGTATGGTATCTATGCTGTGCCTTATCCTTAAAGGAATATTCTGTATCCTCGCGTCATTTCTTCTCATATCCACGACGCCGATCGACGAGCTTTGCAAGAGTCTTCGTAAGATTCATATGCCTAAGATATTCGTATCGCTGTTCCTTCTTACATACAGGTATGTAGGGGTTCTTCTTGATGAAGTAGCGGTAATGAATGAAAGTTACAGTTTAAGAGCTCCGGGACAGAAGGGAATCGCGATATCATCATGGGGTTCTTTTCTCGGACAGCTTATTGTTAGAAGTTCGAAGAAGGCTGAGAGGAATTATGACAGTATGGCTCTTCGCGGATTCAAAGGTGAATTCTATTACTGTGACAGAAAGTTCTCGAAGCTTTCATGGCTTTGGGTGCTCCTTCTTATCGGTGTTATCATTGCACTCAGGCTGTTTAATATTTCGACTTTGGTCGGATCTATCTTTGTGAGGTGACCTATGATCAAGATAACTGATCTTAAAGTAATCTATGATAATGACTTCGTATCGCTCGACAGTATTTCATTCAATATTGATGAAGGTGAATGCGTCGGCCTGATCGGTCCTAACGGAGCAGGTAAGAGTACGCTTTTTCGAAGCCTTACAGGCCTTATAGATCACGAGGGAACCATTCTTGTTGACGGAGTCGAAGTTACTTCTAAGAACTTAAGCGAGATCAGGAAGAAGATCGGTTATGTCATTCAGGAATCTGATGATCAGATGTTCATGCCTACTGTTATCGAGGATATGATATTCGGACCTGTGAACTATGGTGGAAATAAAGATGATGTCATCAAGGAAGCAGATAAGATCCTCGCTAAACTTAAGATCAGTCACCTGAAGGAGAAGTACAATCATAAGCTATCAGGCGGCGAGAAGAAGATGGCATCTATCGCAACTATACTCATGATGAAGCCTGATATCATTCTTTTCGATGAGCCTACATCATCACTTGATCCTTCGAACAGAAGGCTTGTCATGAACACTATAAAGGAAGTGAAGGGAACTAAGATAATTGCTTCCCACGATCTTGATCTTGTGTATGACATCTGCGATAAGGTGATCCTCATGAATAAGGGTAAGGTTATTAAGGTCGGAGGCAAGGACGAGATACTTAGAGATAAGACTCTTCTCGAGAGTAATGACTTAGAACTTCCGCTCTCATTTTCTTCACACAATATTTAAGAAATAAAGGCCGGATTGGAGTAAAATAGAACATATCGTTTATTTAAGGGAGAATAACTATGTCTATTGATACCACCAAGCCTATAAGTATCCTGTATCCTGATCAGAAGGAAGTTGAATATAAGCAGTTGAGCAACCTCGCTTGTCACGATCTGGCGCTCGATGTTCTTTGTCAGAAACTCGCGTCAGTTCCTAAGGAGGAGGCTCTTCTTATGAGTATCCTGTCGAAGCTTACGACAGATACAGCTGTAGCTGAGTACAGACAGAAAGTATTCGTGGATATACTTAATCTTCCTGATCTTCGAACAAAGATGATGGAACTTCTCGATAAGATCCAGTACATTAAGGACTTCAAGACAATGAAGAGAGGTTCTACCGAGAGAATGGGTCTTTGGGATCTTCTTCATAAGCTTGATGAGATCAATGACTATATCGAGTGTATCGAGTCCATGCAGGCATGTCTTAATGAAGCCGATATCAAGTCAAAAGGACTCATAGATCTTCGTGAATATGTTAATTCTATCTACAATGAATCCTGTTTTGCAGAAATGAAATCTGATATTAAGAAGATCAAGGCTGAAGCATCTTCGATAAAGAGCGTAACGGTCGGTATCAACGTTAACGAGAGATTTGAAGCTGCTAGTCTCGGACTTATCTCTATCAATGATAAACCGTTCAAGAAATCAGGTATCGTCGGAAGCTTCGCTGATGCGATCAAGTCGAAAAATAAACTTCATAGCGGAACAGAGTGGGATGGTGATATGCACTATCAGCCTATCGACAGTGATGCCCTTGCAGGACTAGAGAGCTTAACTGATCTTGTAAATGATTTCGTTACTAAGGGATCCGTTCAAGGTGTTGCAATGTCAGGAGCTGCAACTATGGCTTCCGTATCTGCAGATGACGGAGTCGAGTCGACGACATTCTACCTCGACAGGATCGTTAATAAACTCCTTGATTCTCTTGTTAAAAAACTCCGTGACACACTTTCCAAGTATGTGAATGTTGCAGTCGTAAATATCTCGAAGCTCATTCCTGAGTTCATTTATTACATCAGGTTCGCCGAGTTTATCGAGGAGAATCTCAAAAAGAATATGCCTTTCTGTGAAGCATCGATCCTTTCTTCCGAAGATATCGAAAACGGTTTCACAATGAAAGCTAGAGGATTATATAACCTTAAGCTTGCGATATCATCAAATCACAGTGAAGAGATAGTATATAACGATCTCGATTTTGATGTTGATCACACAGTATATATCCTTACAGGTGCCAACAGAGGTGGTAAGACAACAATAACCCAGGCTGTAGGACTTCTTTTCGTTCTTGCCCAGGGCGGTATATATGTTCCTGCAACAAGCTTCGAATACAAACCTGTAGATTCCATTTTCACGCATTTCCCTGCAGACGAAGATAAGACGATGGATCTTGGAAGACTTGGTGAAGAGTGCGTAAGATTTAAGGAGCTTTATTCGGAGGCAACAGGTGACAGTCTGATGCTCCTTAACGAGACATTCTCAACGACATCTTTCGAAGAAGGTTATTATATTGCGTGTGATTCCGTTAAGGCGATATTGAAGAAGGGAATCAGAACTATCTATAACACCCATATGCATAAGCTTGCTTATGATGCTGAAAAACTCAGCGAAGAGGATGATTATAAGGTCAAGGCTTCATCTCTTATCGTAAAGAACGAAGGAGCTAACAGATCGTTTAAGGTAGAGGTCGCTCCGCCTGAAGGAATGAGCTTTGCAAGAGACATCGCAGAGAAGTACGGAGTAACGTACGAGATGCTCATAAATTGATTTTAAAGGGCTTTTGCCTTATACTTACTTAGATTGAAACATGTAAGTGTTAATAAAGGAGCACCGCTTAGATGAAACTGATAATCCAGATTCCGTGTCTTAATGAGGAGAAGACTCTCGAGCAGACGTGGAATGATCTTCCGAGACACATTGATGGTATCGATACTATCGAATACCTGATCATCAATGACGGAAGTACAGATAAGACGGTGGAGAAAGCTAAGGAATTAGGTTTCAATTACGTTGTTAATTTCAAGCATAACAAGGGACTTGCCAAGGGCTTTATGGCAGGTCTTGATGCATGTCTTCATCTTGGCGCCGATATCATAGTCAACACTGATGCTGATAACCAGTATTGCGGTGAAGATATCGCGACGATCGTTAAGCCTATCATAGATGGTAAGGCTGATATCGTTATAGGTGAGAGACCTATTGATAAGACAGAGCATTTCTCATGGACAAAGAAGAAGTTCCAGCATCTTGGAAGCTGGGTAGTTCGTGTAGCAAGTGACACGGATATTCCTGATGCACCGTCGGGCTTCAGAGCTTATTCCAGAGAAGCAGCATTAAGATTAAATGTTGTTAATGATTATACATATACATTAGAGACTATCATCCAGGCAGGAAGAGAGAAGATGACAATGACTTCCGTTCCGATCAGAACGAACGGAGAGACCAGACCTTCCAGACTTTTCACAAGTATGTGGAAGTATATGAAGAGATCTGCTTCGGTCATCTCCAGATCATTCATCATGTATAGACCGATGAAGTTCTTCTCGACCCTCGGTATATTGTCATTCCTTATCGGTTTTGGCGTAGGTGTTTATTACCTCGTTATTTCCCGTTTCGGTACGACCGGTGGACACGTTCAGATGCTCATCCTCGTTGCTATCTTGATCCTCATGGGTGTTGTAAGTTTCCTCATTGGACTTTTGGGTGATGCTATCGCCGCTAACCGTAAGCTCCTTGAAGATATTCAGTATCGCGTAAGGATCCTGGAGAGTGAACAGAACAAGGATAAGAATGATGAATTCAAGTTGTGATTCTTGACAAATCTGTAAGAACAATCATAATTTAATCAGAATTGTTTTAGGGGAGGTATTTATATGATCATTAATTTCGATGAGGTTCCAGAAATCGCTAATAAGGAGTTTAAGGGCGGTAAGCTCACTTTCTACAATAAGTGTGAGTATGATGGAATCAATAAGATCATGATGGGTAGACTTGAGCCTGGTGCTTCTATCGGTCTTCATACTCATTATAATGACAGTGAGGTCATATATTTCCTCGAAGGTCACGGAACGATCATTTTCGATGATGATCAGTATCCTGTAGGTCCTGGTCTTTGTCACTACTGCCCTAAGGGACATGATCACAGCCTTGTTAACTCAGGCGATGAGATGCTTAGATTCTTCAGTGTCATAGTAGCTCAGTAATTAGTTGTTTAATTAGCATAATAAATACATATATAGTCCGAAAATATTGTGGAAAATATTTCGGACTATTTTGTTGTAACGATTTGACGGTAATGTATAATTTACACAATTTAACGTATGTTTATGCATTTGTGCAAAGCATAAAACATTTGGAGGTTTAAAATGAGCAAGGACAAGAAGAAGGTTAAGCCTTCAGACCGTAAGGACAAGAGTTTAGGCGGATCTGTAAAGGCTATCCTTAACAAGATTTTCATTGACGGACTTTCCGGTATGGCTACAGGTCTTTTCTGTACACTTATTATCGGAACCATTATCGTTCAGATCGGTTCGTATATTCCGGGTGCGCTTGGAACATATATTACTCTGATCGGTAAGATGGCTCAGGCTGTTATGGGTGCAGGTATCGGTATCGGTGTTGCAGTTAAGTTTGGAGAGAAACCATTAGTCGTAATCTCTTCAGCAGTATGCGGTATGATCGGTGCTAATGCTACTTTATTTGATACAGCATCATCGCTTCTTATTGAAAAGAAGGCTGGACTTTCGATCCCTGGTGAGCCTTTGGGTGCATTCATCGCTGCTATCGTTGGTATTGCGATCGGACACCTCGTTTGCGGAAAGACAAAGGTAGATATTATCGTAACTCCTTTCTGTACGATCCTTCCTGGTGCAGCAGTAGGAATCTTCCTTGGCCCTTATGTTTCAAAGTTCATGGGATGGCTTGGTGCACTCGTTAACGCAGGTACAGAGCAGGCTCCACTTCTTATGGGTATCATCGTAAGTGTTCTTATGGGTATCTTCCTTACACTTCCTATTTCATCAGCTGCTATCGGTGTTGTACTCCAGCTTTCCGGTATTGCAGCAGGTGCAGCTACAGTCGGATGTTGCTGCCAGATGATCGGCTTTGCAGTTATCTCTTATAGAGAGAATAAAGTAAACGGACTTCTTGCACAGGGTCTTGGAACATCAATGCTCCAGATGCCTAACATCATAAGAAATCCAAGAGTGTGGCTTCCTTCTATCGTAGCATCTGCGATCCTCGGCCCTGTATCAACTGTTCTTCTTAAGATGGAGAGCACACCTGTAGGTTCAGGTATGGGTACAAGTGGTCTTGTA
>JAGCGE010000323.1 GCA_017649745.1 Clostridiales bacterium
CTTGAAAAATTCTCCGGGGGTACTTTTTGTAAATCGGGTACTAGTCCTGAAAAATTTTAGCCAACTTCCCATAACGCCTCTTAAAGGAGTTGAAACTTGTGCAGACAAGTCGGAAAGTTGCTAAGGGAACAACGATTCAGTCTTCACCAGCTTCAACTTCTGCCGGTAGAGAGGCTCAAATGATCAGTTTGGCCATGGATTTAGCAGAAGAACAGTTGCGAAATGGGACTGCATCGTCTCAAGTGATAACTCACTTCTTAAAGTTGGGAACCGAAAACGCAAAGTTGGAGCGCGAACGACTTGAGAATGAGAACCTGCTGCTTAAAGCCAGAGCTGATCAGATCAAATCTTCTAAGGAGAGCGGCGAACTGTACGCGAATGCCATTGAAGCCATGCGGAGATATAGCGCCCACAGTGACGACGATGAATAAGTGTTATAGTGAGTTAATAACGATTCCTACATTTGAAGGAAGATACGAGTATCTGAAGCTTAGCGGAAAAGTTGCAGATGAGACATTTGGATTTGACCGATGGGTCAATCAACGGTTCTATCATTCCGCGGAATGGAAACGAATTCGGCGTGATGTAATAATTCGAGACAATGGTTGTGACTTAGGTGTTGAAGGTTATGAACTTCAAAATGGAATTTATGTTCATCACATGAATCCAATGATACCTAAAGATGTTATTGATGCTGAGGAATGGATTCTCAATCCAGAATTTCTCATATGCGTTTCATTTAACACACACAACGCAATACATTATGGTGATGATAAATTATTACCAAGATTAATTATCAGAACGCCAAACGACACATGCCCGTGGAAAACATAATATGAAAGGAGGCCGCATGAGTGGAACAGTCCACCGACAGTATTTTTGTAAGTGTTAAAAAACACCTCGGTGCTTCTGAGTACGATACAGGATTTGATCAGGATATTATTAACTTTATAAATACTCAGATCTTAAGATTGTATCACTTGGGAGTTGGAAACAATCCCGCATTTACTATAAGCGGCCCCGAAGAAACATGGGACGACTTTATCACAGATAAGTCGCTCCAAAGCACTGCAAGGGAGTTTATTTTTTTAAAAGTCCGTCGCAGATTTGATCCTTCTGCATCGCCGACGGTTGACGCGGCAATTCAAGATGCCATTGCAGAAGATGAATTTACACTTAATATCGAGGCAGAAAGGAGTGCATCAGGCTCATGAAGTATTATGCAGTTACTGAAGATCCTAATGAGTTAATGCATTACGGAATCCTCGGTATGAAATGGGGCGTGCGCCACGATAAGCCGAGGCATACTGGTTCTCGAAGGAGAAGTCCTGCTTATAAGAAAGCTCAAAGTAAATTGGGCAAGATGATGAAGAGTGGGATCAAGAAAGCCGAAGCGCATTGGAAATCTTATAACTCCCCTCAAGCTAAAGAGCAACGGTTCATGGCCAAAGCAATGCAGCAAGCTCGAACAGGAACGCTTAAGTATGGCAAACTCACGGATGATCAAGTGCGTAGAGTTACTGAGCGACTTGCCCTTGAACGAGATGCTCGTCAGTTTGGCGGAACAGAAAAAGCAAAATTCGGTAAGCGTTTAAAAACTGCGATCGGTGAAGGTGTCCTGCTTGGAACTACAGAATACGTTAAACAGCGTATGGGTACTCGAGGCAGAATAAAAGCAGAAGAAGCGGCCGCTAAACGTAAAGAAAAATACGAAGCCAAAGAAAGTACGCAAAGAAGGCGAGCAGAAAGCGAGCAAACTAAAGAGTTTTATAAACTTGCTTACGAGAATGGAGACAACCCTGGTTATTACAAATATGATTCTCCGGCAGCAAGAGCTCGCTACATTTCCGAAGCTAAAGAGCGTAATAGGTTATCAGAAGTTAGAAAGTCTCAGGAAGCTGATTTCAATAAGGCATATTATACTAATGCCGGTAAATATTATGCTGAACAGACGAGAAATCGTAAGGCGACTCCGATCGGAAGTGATTGGAACAGCAGCAGAAGCACGCCACGATTAACTTCTGGATATTCGGCTCCGGTAACAAAACAAAACACAAGTTATTCTAGCGATGATGTTTACATCATAGATAAGAACGGCAAGCCCATACGGAAACGAAAGACGGGTTGGAGAAAATAATTGCGTCTTTCTAATACAGCCACGCCAAAATATTACAGTCAGTTTCGTGAATCCGTAAGACGGGGCGAAATACCGGTTTGCAGAGAAATTTCTATGGAGATGAATCGTATAGATTCTCTTATAGCAAATCCTGGTATTTACTATGATGGCGCCGTAGAAGAAGGCTTTATAGAGTATTGTGAGAATGAGCTCACATTAACCGATGGCGGCGACCTCAAACTTCTTGATTCATTCAAGTTGTGGAGTGAACAAGTATTCGGCTGGTATTATTATGTTAGCCGAAGTGTTCCTGTTAAAGGACCCGATGGTGTATCAGTACACTATGAAAAGCGGATAATAAAGAAACGACTTGTAACTAAACAATTCTTGATCGTTGGTCGAGGTGCTGCAAAGTCCGTATATGCTAGTTGTATACAGAGTTATTTCTTAAATATTGACCCTGCTACAACTGACCAAATTGTTACGGCACCAACGATTCGACAATCCGAAGAAACCTTGGCCCCAATACGTACGGCTATTACTCGTTCGCGCGGGCCATTGTTTAAATTCCTTACAGAAGGATCTCTCCAGAACACGACAGGGTCTAAGGCAGATCGCTGTAAGTTAGCATCCACAAAGATGGGTATCCAGAACTTTATAACTGGTTCCATCGTGGAAACTCGTCCAATGTCTATTGACAAACTTCAGGGCCTTCGCTGTAAGATTGC
Source organism: Clostridiales bacterium (assembly GCA_017649745.1). The sequence continues at coordinate 2,845 of JAGCGE010000323.1, forward strand.
CACCATTGACGAATGGCTGTCCGGTGATATCCGTGAAGACGTCATCGGTGCAATTGAGCAAGGTGCTTCTAAACTTGATGACTATTTAATCATCGCAACCAGTTCTGAAGGTGTTGTGCGTAATTCTATCGGCGATACCATCAAAATGGAATTGATGAGCATCCTGAAGGGCGAGTATGTAAACCCACATGTGTCTATCTGGTATTATAAACTAGATGACATCAAAGAGGTTTCAAACCCTAGCATGTGGGTAAAAGCCAATCCGAATCTTGGCAAAACTGTCACATATGAAGCATATCAGCTAGATGTTGAGAGAATGGAAAAAGCGCCCTCAACGAGAAATGATACTCTAGCTAAGAGATTCGGCATACCGTGTGAAGGATATACGTACTTCTTTACGTATAATGAAACCATACCTCACCATAAAAGAGAATTTTGGAACATGCGCTGTTCTATGGGCGTCGACCTTTCTCGTGGCGACGACTTCTGCGCGTTCACATTTCTGTTCCCAACCGGTGATGGTGCATTTGGTGTTAAGACGAGATGTTATATTACCTCGTCAACGTTTGTAAACTTGCCGCTAGCAATGCGACAAAAATATGAAGAATTCATAAAAGAAGGTACCTTAATTGTTATGGGTGGTACCATGTTAGACATGATAGAAGTCTACGAAGAACTACAAGCGTTTATCGATAAACAGCATTATGATGTTGAGTGCGTTGGCTATGACCCGTACTATGCTAAAGAGTTTATCGAAAGATGGGAACAGAATAATGGTCCGTTCGGAATAGTAAAAGTCCCGCAAGGAGCGAGGACGGAATCTGTGCCTTTAGGCGAGATTAAGAAGCTGGCAGAAGATCGCATGCTATTATTTGACCAGCAAATGATGTCATTCACCATGGGTAACTGTATAACCCTGGAAGATACGAACGGCAACCGTAAATTATTTAAACAGCGTCGCGAACAGAAAATTGACTCTGTTGCCGCATTAATGGACGCTGTAGTAGCTTACAAGCTAAATCGAGAAGCATTTGAATGACATGGAGGAATCTAAATGTACAATAATAATTATATGTATGGCGTAGAGCGCAGTAATGAGTATCTTGCGCACTATGGCATTCGCGGTATGAAGTGGGGTGTACGTAAAGCAATTAAGAGTGGTAATTCTGCTCGGCTTAGCAAACAGTATGCCAAGGCTTCCAAGAAATTAGCGAAACTTGAAAAGCGTGCTGCGAATACTGGTAAATATGCCAGGCGCGCTGCTCTGATGGGTGCTGGCGCCGCCGCTGCCGGTGGTTTAGCTGTTGCTGGGACTAGTGGCGTTTCAACCTTTATGAAGAATAATGCAAAATATGCAGGAAAAGCTTCAAAGGGTGTTGGCAAAGCAATGGTTAAAGGTGGACAATTAATGTCCAGAATTCCTGGAGCTAATAAAGCAGCCGGCAAAGTAATCGGTGCCGGTTACAATTTACAGGCGCACAATATTAAGAATGCGAATGCTGTTTATAACGCTGGCATGGCAGTTGACAAATGGGGTAAGTCTAAATCCATTTCTGAAGGTGTTGGAAATGCTTTAATCCGCCAGGGCGCCAAAGGAACTGCGGCTTCTATGGGTCGTATGAGAGCTCATTATAATGGCGCTAGTGAAGCTTTCCAGAAATTGCATAAGGGCGACTATGCGACTCGTGCCGCGTTTAACGGCCCATATAAGATGGGACAGGCTTCAACAAAAGCTGGTATGGCAGTTAAGAATTCCGGTGTTTCCAATGCAACAATTGCCCGTATTGGTGCCGGTGCAGTTGGTGCCGGTCTTGCTATTGGAGCTGCTAAGAATGCTTATCGTGCTGCTACTGCCAAGAAGAAGGCTGCTAAGTTCAAGTCCGAAATGAATAAGGCATTCGCCGGAACCAAGTATGCCAATGGTGGACAGCCTAGGCAGGGTAAGAAACGGCGGAGGTGATCTATATGGCGCAGTATTACGCCGTAGAACGTTCCTCTGAATATCTTGCGCATTATGGTGTTCGTGGCATGAAATGGGGTGTACGCAGGGCACTTAAACGTGGTGATGGCAAAGCTTTGGAAAAGCAATATAAAAAAGCCGCAAAAAAGTTGCTAAAGTTATCTACGCATACAAATAAGACGCTGATGCGTAAGGAATATGATCAAGCAAAAACAAATATGGCAATTTCGGCGATGTCTAGTGGTGGATTATCAGCAGCATTAACTGCATCTTTAAATTCGCATCTTAATGCTAAAGATAGGCTTTTATATGGTGCTGGAGCCGGGTTGGTCGGCGCAACCGCTGGTGCCCTTGCCAGTAGTAAAGGCATAATGTCTAAAAGGCATCTGTCAGATAAGGGCCATGCTAGAGCTATTCAAAAAAGAGATCAATGGCAAAAAGATATGCGGGCAGCTTTTAAAGGGACAAAATATAAAAAGGGTTCGATGACAGATATGGTGAGTAATGGGTTAAAAGAGAGTCTCAGCACATATTCCGGAAAAGGCCCAATGTATGTTCCATTAATGAAAGTAGGTACTCCCCGCCACGGTAAAAAACGCAAATAAATTCAAAATGAGGTGATTGGATGCCCTCATTAGGTCAAAGGTTCCAGCATGCCTGGAATGCCTTTCGAAATAAATCAGATCCTTTTGAGAATGCTAATCCGTTGACCGTCGGATATAGCAGTGCCAATCGCCCCGATCGAGTGCGACTGACACGAGGTAATGAACGGTCAATTGTTACTGCTGCCTATAACCGTATAGCAGTGCATGTTGCTCAAGTTGACATTAAGCATGTTAAGTTGGATGAAAAAGACCGTTATAAACGAACAATGGATAGCGGTCTTAACACATGCTTAACCCTTGAAGCAAATGTCGATCAAACAGGAAGGCAGTTTATACGCGATATTGTCCTCTCCATGTTTGATGAAGGATGCGTAGCCGTTGTCCCGACCGATTTAGACATTCGTCCAAAAAGAGATGGGCAGGCTAGCGGATTAGATATCCTCGAGATGCGCACTGGAAAAATTACGCAATGGAGCCCAGAAGCCGTAAAAGTCTTATTATTCAATGAAGCCAAACAGGTGAAGGAAGAAATCTGGGTTCCCAAAGCACGTTGTGCGATAATCGAGAATCCTTTCTATTCGGTTATGAATGAACCGAACTCCACTCTTCAGCGTGTCATTCGTAAGTTAAACTTGCTGGATATGACAGACGAGCAGAATAGTTCTGGTAAACTGGATTTAATTGTTCAGTTGCCATATACGATTCGAACCGATTATAGGCAGGCCGAAGCAGATAAGCGTATCAAAAAGATTGAAAGTCAGTTGACCGGATCAAAGTATGGTATCGCGTATGCTGATGCCACAGAGAAAATCACTCAGCTTAACCGGTCAGTTGAAAACAATCTTAAAGAACAGGTTGATAGTTTCTCTCAAATGCTGTATAGTCAGCTTGGTATCCCGATGGAAGTATTTAACGGAACTGCCGATGAGCAAACCATGCTTAACTATTATAGTGGAACTATTGAGCCAATTCTCGATGCTATCTGTGATGAATTTAATAGGAAGTTCTTGACCAAAACAGCAAGAACTCAGAAGCAAAGGGTCATGTACTTCAGAGATCCGTTTAAACTGGTACAGGTTGAAAAGATGGCAGATCTTGGTGATAAACTCATTCGTAATGAAATTACCACTGCAAACGAGATTCGTGCTAAGCTGGGTCTCCCGCCGTCTGATGATCCTAAGGCTGATGAACTTCGTAACCCGAATATGCCGGCCCAGGAAGACGTACCAATGGAAGATGAAGCACCGGTTGATCCTGGAGAATTAAAAGAGGCTCGACAAACATTACTTGATGCGGGTCTTTCTGAGGACGATTTAACGGGATTGTCCGATCAGGAAATTGTCGATCTTGCAGATGAGTATTTAAATCAAAATGGTAATAAAAAGCCACAAGATAAGATACCCAAAGCATCGTCTGCTTGATTACAGGAGGTAAAATATGTTAAGAAAGAACCGCCAGCCCGACTTTGCAGGTTGGGCAACCGTTAATGATGTACAGTGCTCTGATGGACGTACTATTAGGAGAAATGCCTTCATCGATAACGATGGTGAAGAAGTGCCGCTTGTTTGGCAGCATCAGCATAATGACCCAGAAAATGTTTTAGGTCATGCTCTCCTCGAGAATACGCCAGAAGGTGTATATTGTTACGGATGGTTTAATAACAATCCTAAAGCTCAGGCCGCTAAGGAAGCCGCGGGCAATGGAGATATTAAAGCCCTTAGTATTTTTGCTAATCGCTTAGTACAGAAGGGTTCAGACGTTGTTCACGGTATGATCCGCGAGGTATCATTAGTTCTCACCGGCGCAAATCCTGATGCCCGTATTGAGCATTGTACCTTTGCTCATAGCGATGGAACAACCGACACCGATTATGAAGAGGCAATTATCTATAGCGGCGAGCAGGATATTGAACTCTATCACGGTGAACCTGATGAGGAGGATGAAGCTATGAGTTTTGAAGAGATCCTTGCGGGCATGACCGAAGAGCAGCAGGCCGCTGTGCAGGCTGCTTATGAACAGGGCGCGATCGATGCCACCGAAGGAGCCGACGACGAAGAGTACGAGGATGAAGAGTACGAAGACGAAGACGGCGAAGAATATGATGACGAAGTTATCGAAGACGATGACGACGATGAGCCCGATGAAGATTTTGACGATGACGGCGAGGATGATGAAGAAGTCGACGACGAAGAGTACGAAGACGAAGATGATGAACTTGCCCAGTCTATGTATGGAGGTAATTACGACATGAAGTACAACATTTTCGAAGGCGATGAAGCTCCGGTTGTTAAGGGCAACACCCTGTCCCATAGTGAGCTGACGACCATTTTCGAAGACGCTAGGAAGGGTAGCACTTTAAGGGAATCCGTTCTTGCGCATAGCGCTGAATATGGTATTGACCAGATTGACTGGCTGATGCCCGAGTATAAGAACCTTAACAACCCTCCGGAATTCATTAAACGCGATACTGGCTGGGTATCTGGTGTTATGGCCGCGGTTCATCACACTCCTTTCAGCCGTATTAAGAGCATGTTCGCGGATATCACCGAAGACGATGCTCGTGCACTGGGTTACTTCAAGGGTAACCGGAAAAAGGAAGAGGTCTTCACGCTGCTTAAGCGTACGACCGATCCTCAGACCATTTACAAAAAGCAGAAGCTCGATCGTGACGATGTGGTCGATATTACTGACTTCGATGTCGTTGCCTGGATCAAGGGCGAAATGCGTATCATGCTGGACGAGGAAATCGCTCGTGC
>JAGCGE010000031.1 GCA_017649745.1 Clostridiales bacterium
TGACCCCATGACAGCTACTACTTTTAAAGAAGTACCTGAAAACAAAAAGTACATTAACAATGGTACGTTTACTACAGCTGAAATAATTTATTATCAGATGATTGCTTTGAACATTCCATTAGAGTGGGAGAAGCGTCATCTGAATAAATTATTAACTCTTATTAGAGTTGTTGCTGAAAAGACAGAGCAAGCTAATAACCCTAAGAAGATGTCTCATGGCGATATAGCTAAACAACAAAGAGCTCTGCATCAAGCACGAAGGAAACCGCATCCTCCAAGGAGATAAAGTTATGAGCGGAATCAAAGTCAAGAATAAGGGCTCATTTAAAAAGACATTGAACTATTTTGCAAAAGCTTCTCGTGTCTTAAAAGATGCTGAATTAGATGTGTATGGTAAAAGAGGAGTGGAAGCTTTACGAAGTGCAACACCGGCTGATAGCGGTGAAACTGCAGATTCTTGGGACTACGTAATAGTTCGCGAAGATGGTATAGCTAAGATCATATGGACTAATGATAACGTCGTTGGAGACGAGCATGTACCATTGGCTATACTTCTGCAATACGGTCATGCAAGTAAAAGTGGAGCTTGGGTAGAGGGGCTGGACTTTATTAATCCGGCCCTTAAACCCATCTTTGAAGATATAGCATCACAAATTTGGAAGGAGGCTAGTAGACCTTGAGCAAGCAGATTGAAAATAATGTTGTTCAAATGACATTTGACAATAAACAATTCGAAAAGAATATTAGTACTTCTACCAAATCAATCGAAAACCTCAATGAAGAGTTAAAGTTCAAGGATGCTAACAAAGGCTTCCAAGATTTAGAGAAATACGCAAACAGTGTAAATTTTGATGGTCTGACGAAAGCAATTGAGAATATTAATAGCGTATTTACTGTAACAGGAGCATTGTCCAAAAAGATTATTGATGACATTGCTGGATATTTTGAAGAGAAAATTGTTGGTACTGTTCGAAAAGTTCGCAGTACTATGGGATATATTATGGACACCAACTTAGGTGTTCAGAAATACGAGCAGTATACTACTGCTATGAACACACTGAAGTCTAATATGACAACAGTGGACAGAATGAATTATGAAGCTCAGAAAGCAGCTGGAGCTTTTGATAATGAGATCGAGTACATCGAAATGTATATGGATAAACTCCTTACATTTACCGATGAAACTTCATACAGCTTTACTGACATGGTTGATGCAATTGCTAAATTTAGTTCTTCTGATGTAGAACTAGATAAAGCTACTTCAGCAATCATGGGTATTGCTAACGTTGCAGCTGTAGCTGGTCAGAATGCAAGTGTAGCAACTCAGTCTATGCAGCAGTTGGTTCAGTCTTTTGGTACTGGCTATGTAAAGTATGAGGACTGGAAACAAGCTTTTGCATCAAAGAATATGATCACCAAAGAGCTGAAAGAAACATTGGTTCAGGCAGCTGTTGGCGTAACAATTAGTGAAGAAGATCTTAAAGAAGCTGGATATGGTACTAAAGCTAACTGGGCGGATTTCTTCTTTACAAGTGATATGCTTGGTCAGAAGTGGCTGGATACAAGTAATGTTCTTGTAAAAGGTCTAAGCGAATATTCTAAAGCTTCTGATTTAATTTTGAAAAACATGGAAGCTATCGGCGGAGATACTTCTGTAACCGATATGTTGACGTGGGTAGAAGATTTTAAAGAAGCTAATAAAAATGGAACTTTAGCCGCTAAAGATTTTGCACAGTCTCTTAAAGAAGATTATAATATTGAAGATGTCAATCTGTTAGCTAAAACTATTGAAACGCTTTCTACTAAAGAATACGAACTTTCTCTTAAAGCATTTTTAGCAGCTCAGCAGGCTACTAACTTCCATGAAGCTATCGATGCTACTCGAGACGCTGTTGGTACCAAGATGATGAAAATGCTTGGTTATTTTATAGGCGATCTTGATCAGGCACGTAAATTATGGACTGGTTTTGCTAATAGTTTATGGGATATTTTTGCTGGACCTTTAGACGCTACATTAGGTGGCCTTAAAGAATTTAATAAAGGTGTAGCAGAAACTGTTGAAATAAATGGAGAATTAGTTGAAATTACTTGGTACGATAAATTTTGGAATGGTGTATCTAGAGCTTTTAGTGGTATAGGCTCTATTATAAATGATTTCCTTGATATTATTCGAGTTTTTGCTGGAGCATGGGAAGAAGTAACAGACGAAACTGGAGAAACTACTATAGAAGTTGGAAGTATTATTGAGAAATATACTTTTGGCTTCATGAAGAAAATTACTGGTGTTGTAAATAAAATTGCAGACGCTATTGAGAAATTTAGAAATAGCACTGTAATGAGTTTAATGCTGGATATTTTCAAGAATTTAGTTGAGATTATTAGTCTTATTAAGCAGATTATTAGAACGATTACTAGTGCAGTTTTTGGAACGGCTCTTAAGAATATTCATAAACCTTTGACTGTTATTCTTCAAGCAATTAAGTATATTACATCAGCCGTATCACATTTCTTGAAGAATGTAGTAAGTTCTTCTGTTTTCTCGAAACTTATTACAGCTATTAAGAACATTACTTCGCTCTGTATTAATTTGTTTACGAATGTGCTTAAGAATGCTGGTAGTGTTCTTTCTAAACTCATAGGGTATATTAAGACTATTTGGGATTGGCTTACTGCTAAACTGTCTCCGGTTATTACTGGAATTATCGATTTCTTCAGCGAAATTGGTGATTCGGTTTTTGATACGATGGCAGGTGGCATAGATCTTGTGTCTGACGCATTCGACTGGCTAATTAAGAAATTCAAAGATGCGAAAGACTGGTTTAGTGGTTTTATTAAAGAAATTACAGGAACCGACTTTAATGGACTTAATGAGAAGCTTAAGAATTTAGGATCTGGTTTTATTGAAGGCGCATCTGGCATTGGAGAAAGAACTCTCGATGTTGTTAAGTCTTATGCTAGTAGTGTCTTCGATAAGAATAATCCTTCCAGTATACCATATTTAGTAAACGAACTTAAGGATGCAGATGGTGCCGTTGAAGGTGCTCAGCGAGCTATTACTTGGATGGGCGACGCATTGTCTAATCCTATTAAATTTGTCTTTGATATGGTAGGGGCAATATTAAATACCGACTTGTCTAAAGCTTCTGATCTCCTTTGTGGTTTTATTAAGAAGGTTACTGATGCATTAGCTTCGATTAGCCCTGATATTATTAGTTTTATCGGCAAAGTTATCGATGTACTTGCTTGGGTAGTATCAAAAGTTATTTATCTTGTAGGTCAAGTAATACAGTTTGCATCAGGAACTATTTCTACTACTGGAAACGGTTTGCTTGATACAGTTCTTAATGCCGTATTGATGATATTAAAGGTAATGCTCGGAGCTGTAATAGCTATTATTGATCTTGTAGCAAAGATTGCCGAGAAGCTTTCTCCAACGGTCGAAGCTTTGTTAGATTATATAGGGGATTTTATAGGAAAGATATTTGACTGGATAGTGGATATAGCTAGACAAATTTCTGAAATGGATGCCACCGATTTAATTAAATCGGCTAAAACATTGCTGTTTATAACTTTAGGTATATTCATTTTAATTAAAGTATTTCTTTTAATTTCCGGTATCTTATCTACTATATATGGTTTAGGAGGCCCTATAAAGAAACTTTCTACTGGAGTATTCTTCGTATTAGATTCCGCCTCTGGATTATTAGACACACTAGGTGGCTATAATATTCCCGGAATGATTATGCGTATAGCAATATTAATACTTTCTATTGGATATGCGATGTCTAGTATAGCCAAAGTAGCTGAAGGTTTTGCAAATCCTGAAAAGCAAGGTGCATATTTTACAGCAATAGCAGTATGCTTCTTATTCTTTATAGGAGTAATCGCTGCAGTTAAAGTCTTGTTTACAAGTTTGCAGAAACAGGCTGCTACTCTAAATCTTGCTACTAACGCATTTAATGTTGGCCCGGCTCTACTTGGCGTTGCTGCTGTCATTGCTTCTACTGCATTTGCGTTAGCTAAATTAGCTAGTGTATGCGATGATAGTAATACAGAAGCTATTGAAGTTGCTGCATTGTCTATTATTGCTGTAATTTTAGCTATGGGTGCTTTCTTAAAGATAGTACAAGGAGAAGGAAATAGTTCTACTAGTACAATTCTTAAAAAGGGTGAAGGCTTTAATAAACAAGTTCAGAAATCCGGAACAACTTACGAAGGTGTTGCTAAAGCAGTAAAAGCTCTTGCTATAAGTTTGTCTTTAATCATGGTTGCATTTGCTTTCTTAGTAAAAGCAGTAGATAAAATGGATAATCCTGAAAGACTATGGCAGGTGTTTGCTGTTGTGGAAGTACTACTTGCTAGTATTGGCGCGTTTATGGTAATTATGACTAAGATGTATAAACGCGTTAGCGGAGAGTCTGAAGGCACTAAATTCTTAAATAAATCAGGAGCAAGTTTCTTTGAATCAGCAGGTTTGGTAGCATTTATTTATGCTATAACTGGTTTTGTTATTATAGTTATGGCAGCTATTACTGTATGTGCCGCAATTGTTCAGGCTTCTGGTATTGATGCTGATTTATTTTTGATTATAGCTGGCGTTATCGCTGGAATAATGTTAATTTTAGGATTTGTAATGAAAATGGTGCTTAGCAGTTTTGAAGAAATAAACAACCTAGGCATTAAAACATTGCTAAAGAATATAGCTAAATTAGTAATGGTATCTGTTGTCTTTACTAGTTTTGCTGCTATTCTGGCTGTAATTGCCGGAGCGATCGCTACTCTGACAGCAACTATTCAAGCTAGCGATGCTTTGAATGATTATAGTAGTTCTGATGATCCAGAAAAAGCTAGCAAAAAGAAAGGTATGAGTTCATTTGCTAGAGCTTTACTTACTATCGTTGGAATATTAGTATTGATATGGTTCTTTGTTGAGACTATGATGGCTACAGCCGATGAGATTGACTTTGGAAGTCTTGGCGGAGTTGTATTGATAATTCTTGCTATGACGGCTATGATCAAAGTCATTAGTTTAGCATTAATTGGATTAACAACAGCTTTTGATATTCTAGATCCGGGAGCTATAATAGGCGCTGTGGTAAGTTTAATTCTTATTATGGGCGCTGTTACAGCTATGATGGCTGTTATGATGACGATTGCAAAAGCTATGGGTGGTGGAACAGATAGTGGAGCTGTTATTCTATTAGCAATGGCAGCAGCTATGTTCCTATTTGCTAAGGCTATTTTGCTTTTGTCGGAGTCGTTAGCTATTTTAGCTGCAGTAATAGAAGCAACTGGATTCTGGACTATGGTAGGTGCTTTAGCTGTGTTAGCTGTAGCTATGGTTGGAGTAATAGCGTTTGTTGCTGTTCTTGGAGCTTTGGGTGTAGCTTTTGGTCCTGCTATCATGTCTATTGGTATAGGCATAGGCCTTATTACATTAGCTATTTTAGCTCTTGATTTGGCTATTATGCTTCTTATTCCTGCTGTTGATATGGCTTCAGAGAATCTGGTAGGCAAATTCGATAAAGTTGTTATAGCGTTTGAAGCTATTGGTGCTGCTATTTCTGGAGCATTAATAGGACTTGTTGTAGGCTTTGTCGAAGGCATAGCTAAGGAATCTGGAAGACTTATTTTAGCTATCTTAACATTCTTGAATAATGTTATGAAAGCTATAACGGAATGGGCATATAATCCAGAAACAGCTCTTATGATCGGAGAATTTATTCATGCTTTATTTACAGCAACGGTTAAGTCAGTATTATATTTCTTAGCATTACTTCTTGTAAGTATTGGAGAATTCCTTGGTGGAATTTGGAATTGGCTTGAAGAAACTATTTTCGGACCAATCTTTAAAGGCGTTAAATATTTAATTAAAGCTGTTGGCGAGATTCTTAAGAAAGGTATGGAAGTTTGGCTTGCTCCTTTCAAATTAATCATTCAGTGGGTTAGAAAACTATTCGGATGGAATTCTCCGTCAACGTTATTCCACGATCTTGGTACATCCATCATGCAAGGTTTGCTTAATGGTATTACTGCTGGATGGGACTGGGTAGTAGGTAAGTTCCAAGCATTAGCAGATACTATTAGCAATATTTTCAATACTGTCGTAGACTTCGTCGAAGACAAGATGGAAAGAGCTTTGAATGGTGGCAAGACTAAGGCTGAATTGTTAAGCGAAGAACTCGCTGATAAGCAAGAAAAGCTCGATACTGCTAAGCTTACAAAAAGATCTCAAGGCTATGCTGAATTTGTTCAGGAATACATGAAACTTTACAAAGCTATTAATCAAGGCTGGTATAGAAATAAATCAGAAGAAGATGCTGCTAGAAAGCGTCTCGAAGAACTTACTTCAAGAAGCGGTAGCCAGTATACGTATAGTATTGAAGGTTTCAAGAATCTCAGCAATTCTGAACAGAAGGCCATTAGAGATAATTTGTATGAGCTTGGTTATAACACTTCTGCTGGTTTCTTGCAGGGTCTTATGGGTAACGGCGATCCTGAGAAACTTGGCGAAAGGTATATGAATGATTTTGTAGACGGAAATAAGAAGGCTGCTGATATTCATTCTCCTTCTGGTGTAATGGAAGGCATTGGTACAAATCTTATTGAAGGTCTTAAGAATGGTTTGAACCTTGATTCGTTAAAGGATCTTGGTGGAGAAATGATGAATAGTATTACTTCTGGTTTTACTGACAATATGAGCGGCTTAACAGACGCTACCGGAGATTTAGGTAGTATGCTCAATTCTGATAGTCTTGCAACGAATATGGATATGTCCGGTTATACTACTCAGTTCGATATGAGTGGATACAATATGGATATGTCAGCATACAATGCAACCGGACTTACAGACATTGGAAGTATTGACAGTCTTAATACTGATAGTTTGAACTTCGGTTCAGTTAATTCTCTGGATACGTATACAACTTCTCAGAATGCTGCTTATGCTAGTAATGCTGTTGATGCTTCTAGTGCAGACATTGTCGAACAGCTTAAAATGCTTAATGATAATCTTATTGCATGGCGTGAAGCATCTAGTAAGACAGAGATTTACATGGATACTGGAGCTCTTGTTGGTGAAGTTGTGGAACCTTTGGATAAAGAACTTGGAAGACGTTCTAAACTTAAGGCGAATCGAGGTGTGTAAATATGTATCATTCAGTAACCATAAATGGAAAGAACACATGGACTGACTATCACATGGTTCCGGTGGATGGTATTTATTTACCTCCTCCACCTAATCAGAAGATCACTACAATAGATTTAAAAGCAGCAGATAGCAACATCGACATTTCTACAATGTTAACTGGCTATCCAGTGTTTGAAAATCGTACTGGTGATCTCGACTATTACATTCTTGAACCAACAGATTACGAAGCATATGCTGAGGTCGGTGGAACTCAAAATGTGGGAGACTGGCCTACACCATATGAAATATTTTCTCAGATTCTAGGCGATATACATGGACAAAGCGGCTCTATGTACTTTGAAGATGATCCTCTTTGGGAGTACAGGGGCCGTTTCCATGTAAGTTCGTTTGAGACGAATGGACTTAGGAGACGAGTCAACATTAGTTATGATGTAAAACCATATAAGTACCTTAGAGGTACGCCTACAAGTTATACAGTAGTGTCGACAAATGTTTCCGGAGAAACTCCTACTATTTGGAACTACACTGGAGCATTGACGCCTACTGAATTAGGTATTATGCCTAATAATCCATCTGTTACTATAAATGACTTGCCTAGTGGTAGTACTTGTAAAATTCGGATCTGGAAACCTGATGCCTCTGGCAATTATACGGCAGGCTCACAGTACTATATCGATAAAGAAATAGGAACTGTTACCAATCAGACATGGGCCGAATTCTTGTTCTATCGTAACTGCAAGTTATGCTTTTTAGGGCCAGCAGATTCGTCTGCGACATTTACATTCACTCCGGGGAGGTTTTAAATGTATACGCTTTGGATAAGAAACACTAATGATTCAACCTCCGAAGAATTGTGCATTTATAATGACGAGAGCACATTCGAAGAGTACAAGGTTGAAGAAGCCAGTCTCAGCCTTGAAGAAGGCTCCGCGGGTTCGCTCTCACTTAAAGTCCCTCTCGTAAATGTTGGATACAGCGAGTTTCAGTTATTTGCAACAGAGATTATTATAAGGAAGAAAGGAGCTGTCTATTGGATTGGGCGGCTCCTAAACTCTTCCGAAGATTTCAACGGAAGCTTATCTTTAACGTTCGAAGGCTCTTACAATTACATGATGGACACTATTCTGACTCAGTATCATAGTGAATGCCTGCCAACAGAGTGGCTTAGGTATCTGGTTGACAAGCATAATGAGCAGAGAGTAGCTGTAGACGAATATTGGAAAATAGTTCAGATAGGGTATGTTGATCCTAACATCGATACTGGAGGAAATACCGATTTTTATAGTAACTATGAAACGGCTTTAGATTTAGTTAATAATGTTATGGAAGGCTGGAGTATGCATCCAGTACTTACGTATAATTTATGCAGCTCTGTTACTTATAAAGATTATTCAACAAGTCCAGCTACAAGTGTAATTGTTAATTACGATAAACCTTATTGGAATGTCACTATTAATGTTTATAAGGAATACTATACGAATGGCGATAGAACTCCTACTATTAAGTTTGGAGAGAATCTCGAAGATTATACTCAGGAAAATAATGTTGAAGAACTTGCTACGGTTGTTATTCCTAAAGGTGCGGCATATGATGATACTGAAAAAGCAGAAGTTGTTGCTTCTTTCACTACGCCTCCTCAGTTAGAGCAAGATCTTCCCATTGATGGACTCGATTATTATAGAACAATTTATCGTGCTAACAATGGCGTCATTACACTGGTGACAGAAGACGCCGATATGCTTAGGCGATTTGGAGTGGTGTGTAAGGTTGTCGAATTTAATGATTGCAAAAATTGTACTGAATTAAAAGCACTTGGACAAAAATACCTTCGAGATCAGAAGTGGATTGGTACAACTATTTCTATTAATGCTATCGATGCTAGTCTCTTAGGAGCACCTGTCGATGAAATCAAAATAGGGGTAGGTGTTATATGCTATTCTGAGCCGCATGGATTAAATCATATATATCCTTGTACTGGAATACAGGAAGATCTACTTGATCCTTCTGCTACAACTTTTACATTAGGTATTAAGGATGATGGATATTTATCTGATAGTTCTAGAAAAGCAGATGAAGAACTTAAACAGCTTATTATTAACGAGCGCCTCAGAGAATCTCTTATTAGATCCAATGTCGACAATGATATTCGTGAATCTTTTAATGATTCTACTATTTACAGCGGAAGTCAAATGTATCAAGCTCTTACTCAGAGCATAAGTGATGGAATGGCATATGCTCAAGAGCATGCAACCGATGACGCTAAACAAAATGCTCTTACTCTTCTTAATATTTTTGATTCTGAAGACAATCCTACTAATAAAGGTTATGTGTTCTTTAGAAAAGAGAATAGACCATATAGTGGATCTAAGATCTCAATCGATGGGCTTAAGACACGAATTCGTAGATATTTTAATGTAAGCGATGATTTCTTTAATAGACTAAAGAGCTATATGGACCCAACATATAGTAATGGCTATATGATTACAGTCATTCTTGGATCTAATGATTATGAGACTGCTATCTTAGTTCATGGAGATCGTCCTACAGATTTTGGAAATTCAAACCCGTATATTCAGGCCAGCGGTAATAGACAATATTCTTGGAATTCGTCTAATACATATGGTATAAAATACGTTAATGGCTATTCGTTTTTTAGTAATGCAACAACTAGATACCAAACTGGTGGTGGATCTGGAATAGACTGGACTGGAAGTTCTGGTAGTGCTACTCCTCTTTTCTCAAGTGTAGCAAATACAACCAGACCTCAAAATTTTGTATATCCTAATAAAGCTACATTGGATAGAAGTGGTGAGGATTACACAGTCTATGTAAGTTACAACATTAAAGATACTAATGGCAATGTTTATTTCGAAAAGAATCTATATTTAACTGATTCTGAATTCCCTGTAACGTATGACGATCATATTTATGAAATCTGCATTTCAGATAAATTCGACTATATGGATTCTTCTGCTAATTTATGGAGATGGAATAAGTCTGGTCTTTACTATATTACCGGAGGCTGGACTGATGAAAATCGTCAATCTGGTTATGGAGATGAATCCGATAGACTTAAAATAGCTATTACAGCTGACGGTCAGATCGTTGCAGACAGAATTACAGCTGGTAGACTCGATGCAGGTATCGTTCGAGCTGGATATTTATGCTCACAAGATTTTGATCCTAATTATGATCCTCAAGACACAGCGTCATTTGTCCTTGATATAGAGCATGGCAAATTGACTTCTAAGATTGGTACACTGATATTTAACTGTACATCGGAACTTGATGGAAGTATAGGAAACAATAAGGCAGGTCAGAATAATTTTGTATACTTGTCTAATCTTACAACTGGTCAGCAAAAAGGTGATGGTACTGGATATATGGAAATTAGTGGCCAAAAGAGTAATGAATGGCTCTTTATTCTTGGCTCTAATTTCGGCGTTGATATGTATGGACGAGTGTTCATGCGTGAAGGTATTATCGGAGCTACTGGAGGTATATGGAATCTTAGCTTCTTTAATGATGCAGCAGTAAATCTTCAGTGGGTTGATTCTGGAACTACCGGTGTAGTAAAGCTTCAATATAAAGTTACATTTAATACTACTTCTTATCGTCCTATGGGAGCTCAAGTTAATCCTAGTGATTATTACAACAGTAGTAAGGAACTTTTGGTATGCAGATGGAGATTAGCAAAGTATGATGCTAATAATCAGTTTGAATACTATACTTCTCTGTTTAACTTTAGTCCTACTCCCGGAAATGGCACTTATGAATACGATTGGACTGATTTTCCTACTCCAATAACTTATACTGGTACAGCTGAGGAAGCTATGGCTTATTATGCTGATACATACTATAAAGGTGTATTCTTCCCAGTATATTATCGAATGGACGATACTTCTCAAGATCCAGATTATACACAAGATAACCATTATTTCGAATTAGTATACTTCAACAATGTTTATGGAGCTAAAGTAGTTATTGAGTCTACATTAAATGGAAAGCCTCAGTACACAGCTTATAGTAATCCTAGATATACACAAGTCGGAACAGATATGGGCGCGGTAAAGATTGGTTCTGGCTATCTGTATAATGGTTCTATAGGTGCGAACAGTAGTTTCTCTTTGAGTGCTATTGACCGCAGTGCTACAGTCGCTAATTACAATAAAAGCAATTGGCGTCTTACTGTAGGTTCTAGATTTGGTGTAACGAGCGATGGTACTTTATACTGTTATGGTGCTATACTTACAAATGTAACAGCATCTGGTACAGTAGCTGCTAATACAGTTGCTACAAATAACGTTGGCGGTGTAATCGTAAATGGCACGCATGCTATAAGCGGTACTATCTATACGTATAATTTGAATTTAACAATCAATTATTCTTATAGTGTCGATACCATTAGTATTTATCTTAAGAAGGGTACAAAGACTGATGGCGAAGGAGATCATCCGATTAATCCAGAACCTGATAGTAGTGCTAGTTCCCATATTCCTCAGGATAATTTCTATGGTGATATTCAGTTGAAACTTACTGTAAAATCGTTCTTCCAATTAGCAGCTCATCCAGATGTCACTGAAATACCTCGTTCTTATGAGTTTACTTATCTTAAGAATACTACTACCGGATGGACTGGAACAGTTAGTCCTCAGGTATTCAATTTAGGCACAGATGATTGGAAAGCTCCTCCTAGTGGTGGCGATTGGATATTTACAAGATGCGAATTTACACTTGAGATGTTGAACGAACGTACTGGAGAAGGAATCAGACCTACATGGACTATGGCTAGTAGTGGTATAAATGCCGCTGGATACGATGCCACATCTACAACCGGTAGTTTTACTGTTCAGAAGATCGATTCCGATAATACAAGACCTTGCTTTAATATTGGCAATAGAGATTTAATCACAAATGGTTACTTAGGCGGCCCTTTGAGCGAAGATTATGTTTCTCACGCATATATTAATAAGATTCATTATAACGATCTTGATCAAGGATCTAGTAGATTGTATAAAACAGACATAGTAAGTTTGACTGATATTTATGACAGATTGTTTGACGAGCTTAGACCAGTTAGTTACATGTATAAGAATGACGAACGTAAAGTGCATCATACTGGCTTTATTATGGAAGAAGTTGGTGATATTTTAAGAAAAATCGGTTTATCTCCTAGCAAATTCGGAGCCTATAATCCGAATGAAAATGGACTTGGCGGTTCAATTAATTACATTGACTTTATTGCCATTAATACTAAGCAGATTCAAGCATTGAAACAAAGAGTTAAAGAATTAGAAGAAAGATTGTACGAGGTAGAACATGAAAATTCAAGCAACACTGAGGGAAATTAATGACAGTTTTCCTTATTTCAAGCAGATTGTGAACGAGAAACTTCCTTATGATGTAGGCTACCAAGTATATATGTTGAGCGAAAAACTCGATAAAGTGCTTGGTTATCTTAGGGATAGAGCGACCAAAGAGATCGCAGGTCTTTCTAATGAAGATGCTAATAGAAAGATCCAAGAAATTTTGGAGACGAAAATCGAATTAGATATGGAGCAAATTGATCGTGAGCGGTTCTTTAAGGGGTTACCGGCTGATATTTTATTGCCTCCTATCGCTTATTCGATGATTAGTTTTGCTTTGACGGCTGAAGAAGAGACTGAAAGCCAGTTCAAAGTCATTTAGCTAGCCCTCCTCGGGGTTTAACGAGTCCTCCTATAACTCGCCCGCCAATCTAGGTACTGCGGATTGTCCTCTGCGGTACCTAGGAAGCCCCGAGATCACTCCCTATAAAATTTTGACATATTTTTTCGCGGCATATACATATACTATTATGAGAACCATAAAACAATAAAAGGAGGAAAAATATATGTTATACGTTTATGAAGTTCTTGTTATGACCGATATAGGTATTAGAAGAGTAGGTATCTTTACAAAAGAAAAGGCCTACAAAGTATTCGAAGAAGAATGCTGGTTTATGTCCAGATGTGGTGGATTAAATAATGTAGAGCTTGTCGAGAGACAAATCGACAAAGCTTACGAAGGTAAAGTTTTAGAATGTAAGACTTATAGGAACTAAACAGTTCCTATAGTTTTTTCGCGGCATATACATACCTTATAATGAATAAAAGGGCACCGTCCCAAGATAAACGGCAGTAAGGAAAGGAGACCGATATGGCAGGAATTATTGGAAAAGCATGGAGCAATGAAGAGAAGTTTTATGATGTAGTAACAATTGGCCACGTTTATGATGACAACGTGACGACGCTGCACAATGCGAGAATTGTGAGAAGAGATTTCGTAGAATACCGTCCTGAGGGACAGGTAAAGGAATTCGAAGTTGAGTTCGAGTCTGGAAGAAGATCTGAATTTTATGGACTTTGGGGATCAGAGTCCGATAATGAGTAGTAAAATCTTAAAGGGATTGGCAATAGTCAGTCCCTATAGATTTTGACATATTTTCGCGTTAAAATCCACTCTCCTAATGGAGAGAGTAGAGTGGAGTACCACGCTAAATGGTGTAATGGGTAACACGCTGCAAAAGGCATGTTTATGCAAACTGCAGAATCGCTAGTTTCAAAGCTAGCTGAATCTCTCTATATTTTTTTTTTCGCGGTAGAATCAAGCCCCTTAATGAGCTAGAATAGTCTAGTGTTAAGAAAGGAGAATAAAACATGATGGTTATTGAAATTGAAAAGGTTATTTCGTTTATGGTTAATGAAATGATTGAAGACAACAAGATTAAAAAGGGTGTATTCCGTAGCCCTTTCCAATTAAAAGCGGAAGGAAGAAGTGAAGCCTATAGTAAGGTTATAGACTTCGTTAATAAGAATTGTAGAAAAGAAAATTCTGATAAGGTTGAGGCATAGCCTCTTCCTTTTTAAGATTTTGACATATTTTCGCGGCAGAATCAATCTCCTTAATGAAGTGGTAATAGTGCCACGGTTTAAGAACAGAAAAGGAGAATAAAATGAAGCATTTGGTAAGTAATTTTGATGGAAACAAAGTATTTTGGATCGCAGTTATTGTGACAACACTACTTGGTATGCCGCTTATTGCGGTAATTATGTTATTGCTTAAATTTTGTTTTAAGCAGAAAGGAGAAGAGTGATTATGAAGACACTCAAGAAATGGGGCTTAAAGGCCCTTAATTATGTCACCTTTGTAGGTGGCTGCATTATGCTAATGTTGGGTTATGTCATCGTCGATGCGGCGATAGACGTTAACGCAGAGCAAGAGTAAGTCTAAAGGGGGCTTGGAAACAGGCTCCCTAAGATTTTGACATATTTTCGCGGTAGAATCAATACCTATAATGAAACGGATAATAGTGTCCGTGGAATAACACAAATAAAAAGGAGAACAAATATGAACGAGAACGAAAACATGAACAATGTAGTTGAGAACGAGCAGATTGAGAACACCGGTTTGACGACCGGCGAGAAGGTAACAGTTGGCGCTATTGGCGCCGCAGCAGTTGTGGGTCTTGTGACCCTCGGAAAGTTTGCCTATGATGGAGGCAAGAAGGGAATTGGCTGGATTAAGGCCAAGATTAAGGACCGTAAGAAGGAGACGGTCGTAGAGGAAGCTCCCGTAGAGGAGCAGAAGAACGAAGAGGTTGGGGCATAGCCCCTTCCTTTTTGAGATTTTGACATATTTTGGAGGAAATATGGAACCAGTACAAATTGTATGTTTTATAGGCGCAATGCTTATGTGCTTTCTTATAGGAAGACATAGCAGACGATGGAAAGTACCGATTATGGGCACACTGATATTTAATAATGATGAGCCTAAATTAGTATTTAAATGCCAGTCTTTAGATGAAATACAGGAACACAAGTATATTGCAATTGAAGTTAAATCGCGGCAGAATCAATAAGTATAATGAAAGGCTGTTGGATGCCTTATATTTTTATTGAAAGGAGTAACAAAATGGAAAAAGAGAATGTAGCATTGGAGGAAGCCACTGTATCGGTGGTTAACGCACTGCAAGAAGCAGTAGAAAAGGAGATGTTTGAGTATAAGATGGCGAAAGATGATGATGAACGCCGTCTGCATGAGGCCAGAATTAAGGATCTGGCAAAATCGATTAATGAACTTAGAGGAACTAAGTTGGGATCGGATGAGCTCTTTGTAGAGCTTGAAAAGCTGAGGGTAACTTCAGTAGAGAACAAAAAGAACCGTGTATTTGACGGTATTAAGACGGCTGTTGTAGCCGGTCTTGGATTATTTGGAACGTTGCTTGGTATTAAAGCAAGCAGAGACAACATGAAGGTTCTTTCTGAGTATGAGAAAGAGCATTATGTAGCAACAACAGGTGAAAAGAGAGCACTTGAAAGTGCAATCGATGTAACCGGAACTGTTCGTAAGATTGAGAGCAGTTTTAAAAAGTAAAGATTTTGACATATTTAGGGGATCTGGAAACAGGTCCTCTAAGTCTTTCAACATTTTGACATATTTTATAGGAGGAACTTTTATGTGGAGTTTGATTGGATTAGCTGTATCAGCGATTGGCGTGTTTGTTGAGTATATGGGCGAAAAAGAAGAAAAGAATGAGCATGAAAAGGAGCTTAATGATCTTCGAAACAGAGTTCAGGAGCTTGAAAACAATCAGAGGAGGAACGACAGTGAACATCGCTAAAGTTTTTAAGAAGGTTAAGAATGCTGTATGTAAAGACAAGGCAAAAACTTTAACTACAGTAAACTGTGTTGGAGTTATTGTAACAGCAGGAGTTTCATTCAAGTCTGGTATGAATGTTCAGAAGAAAATTGACGACGGAACTCTTGAAAAGAAAGATATTGTCAAAGAGCTTATTCCGGTTATTGGAACTGTAGCTCTGACTGAATTTGCCGGTATTCGTTCGTATAAGACTAGTGCAAAGTCGATTGCTGATCTTACTCTTGGTTTGAATCAGGTTAAGCAGGAGTATGCGACAATTGAAAAGAAGATGCGCGAAAGCTTAGGAGACGAGAAGGCAGAAGAGATCAAGAAAGAAGCCATGAAAGATATTCAGGACGAAAAGATAGCAGCGACTCCTGACGCAACTGGATATTTCTGGTTTAGAGATGATTTCACTGGAGCATGCTTCTATACGAGGGAGACTGATATTTGGAAAGCATGGTCTAAAACGGTTGTAAGAGTTAAGTCTGGCGAACAGGTTGCTTTAACTGACTTCTATTATGACATCGATCGTAAAGATCAGTGTGGAACTTTCAATTCTATGATTAAGGAATTTGGATGGGACGGCAATAATATTGCAGATAGACATCTCACTATGAGCACAGAAGGTGTAACAATGATGGACAATGGCTATCCTTGCAAGATGCTCTCCTATCCGGGTTCTAAGCCGCATATGCTGTTAGAAAGGCGCTATAGTAGATAAGAAAGGAGCCTCGTATGGGCGGAAAATTAAAAGCTCCACCTCCTTGTAAGAATTGCGAAGAGAGGCATAAGCTATGCTGGAATGAATGTGAGAGATACAAGTCATGGAAAGCATCTCATGACGAAGCAAAGGCTGATATTTACAAAAGTAAGTATAACGAGCTAAATTTGCATAACTTTCAGATTGAAGGGCGCAATAAAGCGCTTAAGAAACGAGGTAAATGATTGTGAAAAGATATTTTGCTTTAGTTTTTTGTTTATTGATTCTGGGCCTATTAGCATCATGTAAAAGGACTGAAGAGGAGCCTGATATTTTGCCCACCGAGACGTTAACAACACCAACAGCAACAATTGAGATTCACTTAACTATTCTGCCAAATGATCCTACCCCAACGGTGACTGATATTCCATCACCAACACCAACATTGACGGTAAGTCCTACTCCTTTCTTTACAGTTGCTCCTACCCAGACTCCAGTGCCTACCAATACTCCGACACCGAAGCCGACAAAGACACCTACACCAAAACCTACTGCGACTCCTACCCCAAAGGTAGTCAAAGAAGACCATTCGTATAAACCATTGGAGCGCTATACAATGTTGACAAAGAAAACGTCAGCTCAGTATAAGCTTCAGCAGGTTGCAGTAACGAATGAACATGGGTTTTGAATGTGTAAAGATCCAAACGGCGAATGGCGTTATTGTGTTGCTATGGGCACTGCGTGGGCAGGAGGTCAACCAAAGGACATAGGACGTTGCATAGATATTTATATGGAAAATGGAGCAGTACTCAAGTGTTGCTTAGGAGATGTCAAAAGTACAGAGCGTTATGGGAGGAAACATAATGACCTTGTCGAATTTATTGTTGATATTTCGAAAGTACAGGCGATCGTTAAAGCGCATGGAGACGCTTCTTACGAATCTCCTGATTTTGTTGGAGAGGCTTCAAAAGTAGTAGCCTACGATGATCTGTTCATAGAATTTTGACATATTTTCAATTGTAAAAGTAAAGGAGAAAAAATTATGGGAATGGTAGCTGATTATGCGCTTAGAATTAGTAACTTGGTAAGATCCGATTCTGCTAATAATGGAAAGCGAAGAATTAACTTCCAGATTGGAAACAAATTCAATATTCCTAAAGATTGTGAGTATGTAGAAGTAAGCTTTAATATGGGAAGACTTGTGTTTAGGTTTCTTAAAGACAGGTATCGTAATGGCAA
>JAGCGE010000324.1 GCA_017649745.1 Clostridiales bacterium
AAACTTCCACTGAGTCTCACCTGCAGCCTTCGCATGTTCATCGTGCTCCTTTACGGTTACACGGTAAAGGCCGAATATCAGATACAATCCGAAAAGAGTTAAAAGTCCCCAGCTGATGCAAAGGAGCACCTTGGAAGACTTATCGTTATAATGACTTCTGTTCTCCATAGTTGATCAATCCCTTTTTCTTATTCCTGCGGCTCCTGATGATGATAATAATCAACGAGCTTATCTGTCGCATTCTTGACAGCATCATCATCTACGATGTTGGAATCACCTGTTCCTACAGAAACGAGTCTGTCTGAACCAGGCATAGGGATATTTACGATCTGATTAGAGTTCGGATCCTGCATTCCGAGAGCCATTGCCTGAGCTCTGATGCTGTCCATATCAGTAACGCCGTTCTGCTCGCCCTTAGCGTCAAGGATCTCTTTCTTAAGCTCAGTGATCTCATCCTTCTTATCTGAGTTATCACGGCTAAGCTCCGAAAGCTCCGCCTGAGGATAAAGTACCAATGCGAAGAAGATACCGGCAAGGATGATAAGGCTTACTGCAAACATAGTCTGCAAAGTCCTCTTTCTATTCCTCTTGAGGAGCTTCTTTCTTCTCTCGATACTATCCTGATCCATTCCGGCGATATGCTTCTTATTAAAATCAGTAGTGATCTTCATTACTTCATTGGCAGAGTAATAATCCTTATCAACAACGGTCATCTTACCGTCTTTATAATGATATTCAGGCTTGTCTTCAGCAAGGATCGCTTCTACATCCAGATCCTCCTCAACATACATATTAAGATCATAATCATGATTCTGCTGAGCCTTCATAGCTTCATAACCCTCCAATTACTTCACTTCTGTTCTTTTCTCGAAAACACGTAACTTACAGCAGTGTGCTCTCGAATTACTTCTTACTTCTTCCTCGCAAGCCGTTATCGGCTTATTAGTCAACACCTTTCCGAGGCTAACCTTCCCACATACACAAACAGGAAAGTTCTTAGGACATGTACACGGCGAAGCGTGCTCTTTAAATTTCTCTTTCACGATCCTGTCTTCCAGAGAATGGAATGATATAACTGCCATTCTTCCTTCATCGTTAAGAAGCTTCGGTCCCACATCCAGAAGTTTCTCAACTGATTCAAGCTCGTGATTTACTTCGATCCTTATCGCCTGAAAACATCTTCTTGCAGGATGCTGATCCTCGTTCCTAGCTTTTCCAGGAACATAAGAAGCTATCTTACCGGCGAGTTCAAGAGTACTCGTAAAAGGCTTGTCCTGTCTGTCTCTTACGATTCCGAAAGCGATCCTTCCGGAGTATCTCTCTTCACCATACAAACGGAATATCCTAGCCAGTTCAGACTCACTGTAGGTATTTACAACTACTGATGCATCAAGCTCTTGAGTCTGATCCATTCTCATATCCAAAGGACCTTCCTTAGCATACGAGAAGCCTCTCTCATCCGTATCTATCTGGTGAGAAGATACACCGAGATCAGCAAGTATTCCGTCGACCTTGTCAATGTTCAATTCAGAAAGAACTTCCTCGATACCGGAAAAGTCGGACTTGATGATCTTCCAGTTATCCTTGCCTGAAGCCTTGCTCCTGCAAGTACTCAGAGCTGAATCGTCTTTATCCAAAGAGATCAGAAGACCCTTCGAAGAAAGTCTTTCCAAGATACCCATGCTGTGACCGCCGCCACCGGCAGTACAATCTACATAGATACCGTCAGGCTTAATGTTTAAAGCCTCCATGCATTCATAAAATAAAACAGGGATATGTTTAAAATCAGAGTCCTTCGACATAATACTTCTCATCCAGATTGACAAGGGCGCCTATATCTACCGGATGATCATCACGATGCTTCTTAGTGCAGATCTCCATCTTATCAAGAAAATCTACGATACAGATCTCATCGCCTGCCTTAGCTCCGATCAAGTCCCAAAGCTCAGATGTAATACTGATCCTTCCCTGCGAATCAGGAACGATCTCCAATGCTTCACCAATGATAGCTCTCTGCAAAGCTCTCATTACGGCATCGACCGTATTCATGTTTCTCAGCTGATCTTCGATCTTAGCGAAAGCTTCAACCGTATATGCGCATAGATATCCGGGATCAAGGCTGATCGTTACAACCAAACCATTTCCAAACTTCTCCTTAAGCTTGGACGGTAGGATAAATCTGCCTTTTGCATCGATCTTCTTGATATCGCGTGCCACATCTTACTCCTGTTTTATTTTTTCGGGAAAGAATCAGGATTTTGCTCCCTTTTCCTCCCTAAACGGGATTTTTTCTCCCGTTTCCTCCACATGCATACATTTTAGTAATAAAATACTCCCATTGCAATAGAATTTTCAAAAAAAGTTTAATATTTTTGTAACATTGGGAATAAATATGTAATCATCCGCCAAGAATGCTTTTCGAGCATAAAAAATCAGGCCGTCTCACCTCTGAGACGACCCGATCAAAGGGGGTCTTCTATGTATCTATTCTACATTTATCCTTCAGTAGTTTCAGTTACTTCGACATCTAAGTCTCCGTCATCAGAATTGATATGTATTCCTGACTTATCGATAACGACTTTGTTATCATTATCGCTTACCGCGATACCGTTCTTATCGATGACAACTTTATCATCGCCGTCATTAACAAAGATACCGTCATCATTTATGTTTACCTTGTCAGAATCTTCGATATGTACCAATCCCATACTTATATCGTGACCGGCATCCTTAAACCATTTCTTGACGCCATCCCAACCGCCTGTTGTTCCGAACGTTCTTACAGCGAGGACTCCACTGATACCGTAGAACACAAGGCTCAAGATCAGAGAAGATATACCAACAATGAGAATTACTGCATCTCTCTTTTTCATATCAGTCAAACCCCCTTCGTCCAAAGTTTTCTGTTAAATCTGATGAACTTCTTGCCTGC
Source organism: Clostridiales bacterium (assembly GCA_017649745.1). The sequence goes on from JAGCGE010000324.1 coordinate 2,933, forward strand.
AAAGATCAGAAGTGTGATTCCGAAGTAAAGAAGGCACAGGCGGAAGACTATAAAGAAGAATGTTCCGCATTCAGCGAAGATCATCGTTGAAAGATAATTACCTGATGCACTAAGCTTTGTGATCGAAATAAAGAATGCAACGATCGACCAGATAGTGCTTGTAGCTAAGCCGGCGTCAAACGATACCCAGCAAGCTGTGATCGGAACTGCAATAATGCAAAGGAGTACCGAAAGGATCTTGGCAAAGACCGGTGCTTTCTTCTTGTTCGGTTCCTTCTCCTTCAATACCTGAGGGAGCTTATATGGTGTGCAGTTAATATATGATTTAGCAAGTTCATGTACATCTCCCAATTCATCGGAGATCTGTTCCTCGCTCTTTCCTTCGCCCTTGGCACACTCGAAATGTGCATCTATCTCATCAACTATCTCTTTAACATCTGTATATGGCAGCGAACCGAGATCTTTGGCGAGAATATCTAAGTACTCTTTCTTATTCAATGTCCTTACCTCCGATTATTCCTTTAACTACCTTGTTGAATTCTTCCCAATCGTTAATATATTCTTCCAGTTTGTTCTTCCCGTCTTCCGTCAGGTGATAATACTTTCTTGGCGGTCCGTTCTGCGATTCCATCAGATATGTACTTACAAGACCGTCCGCTGCAAGTTTCCTTAATATCGGATAAACGGTACCATCCGCAAGCTTTATCCTGTTTGACAGCGAATCGGCTATATCGTAGCCGTAGCCATCCTTCTCTCTTAGCATCGCAAGCACGCACATGTCCAAAACACCTTTTTTGAACTGTATATTCATTCTGTCCCTCCTCTGCTATTCTTCTGTTTACAGTACTGAATATAACACACTACTGTTTATTGTTCAATACTGAATTATGAATAATTCATTAACTCAAATTCGTGTGCTAATATCCTGTCATGAAATTTCTAGTTATATATCTGATCGTTATAAATATAATTACATTCATTCTGTACGGCGTTGATAAGTTCAGCGCCAAAAGTCACGGACCAAGAATAAGGATATCGGTACTCCTGATCTTCGCTGGGATCGGCGGATCGCTCGGTGCCCTACTCGGCATGTATATATTCAAGCACAAAACAAAAAAGTGGTACTTCTTCATAACAGTACCACTTATGCTCATCCTTCATGCAGGAATAATTACTATCTATTTATTAAATCGCTAATCCGAAAGTTTTCGAGCCATAGAGATATTCAGGATGATACCAAACGATATGTAATTAACCATCATCGCGGTACCTCCCAGACTTATGAACGGAAGCGGGATTCCCGTTACAGGAAGAAGTCCTACGGACATTCCCATATTCTCGATAAAGTGGAATGCAAACGCACTCGAAAGACCGATGATCGTATATGAGTATGATTTCTTGTTGGACCTTGCAGCAACATAGATACATCTGCAAAGGAAGAAGAATGCGAGAAGAACAACAGCAGTCGTTCCGATAAAGCCCAAACGCTCAGATACTGCCGAATAGATGAAGTCAGATTCCTTAACCGGAACTCTAACGAACACGCCCGTGTTGTTACCAGCAAGACCACCTGAAGCGATCGCTGCTTTCGACTGAACGAGGTTATACTCTGACTTGATATCAGTACCTTCGAATACGAGTGACAAGATCCTCTTCTTCTGATAAGGCTCAAGATAAAAATTCCACAAGAACGGGATTCCGAGAACAATCGCAGAAGATATCGCGAGGAAGAAATACCTGTATTTAACTCCCCAAACAAAGAGCACGCAGACGAACGAGAAAACGATAACCATTGCAGTACCGAAGTCAGGCTGGCTCAAGATCAATGCCATAGGAACGGAATAGATGAGGGCTAAGATACCAAAGCCTTTAAGAAGCGAGATCTCCTTCTCTCCCATCTTCTCGAAAACATTAGCTGCTACCATTACAAGTCCGATCTTCGCAAGCTCGGATGGCTGGAATGTACCGACGACAGGAATACTGAGCCATGAGTCTGCACCCCATGTAGCTTCCATCGAAAATCCATCGATAGGAACGAGCAGCAACAGGAATATTGATGCACCATAGATACACCAACCGACAAGCTTCATGAAGTGTGTATCCAAAAGGCAGATGATAAGAGCGATCGTAAGTCCAAGACCTGATGCCATTATCTGTCTATAGAGGTTGTTCGGATAGTCAACATAACCTGAAGCCAAAACCTTACTTAATACGAAAAGTCCGATAACAGTAAGCAGGAAGACCGGAACGATAAGATAATAGTCTACCGTTCTCAAGTAATTGTTATTACGAAGTCTTTCTATTCCTGATTTACTCTTGTCCATTAATCGTTGGTTTCTTCGTTTTCAGTTTCTTCTGATGTTTCTTCAGTTACTTCTTCGACAGTATCAGATTCTTCTTCAGAAGCTGCCTCAGCTGTATCAACTTTCTCAACTGACTCAACAGAATCGTTGGAAGCCTTTTTCGAATCCTTCTTAACAAAGCACTTCTCAGGAAGATACCTTCTCTCGATATTCTTATAGTTAGCAATAAGAACATAAGTAAGACCTAACACAACAAGAAGAAGTGAAAGGAGCTGTGATGTTCTGATGTTTGTATTGCCGAGATAGAGAGAGTCTGTACGAAGTCCCTCGATAAAGAATCTGGCAGTACCATAAACGATAAGATAAACGCATGCTGTCTCATATGCGTGCTTACTCTTTTTACGTACAAAAAGGAGCACGAAGAACAACGCGAAATTTACAAGTGACTCATAAAGGAATGTCGGATGTACAGGCTGTGTACTGTCAAGACTAGGACAATATGTCTTAAGATAATCGACAACTTTAGGACTTGTCATACCCCAAGGAAGTTTCGTTGTTGTACCGAATGCTTCCTGATTGAAGAAGTTACCCCAGCGTCCGATAGCCTGACCGAGAGGAATATAAGGAATACCGAAATCAAGGATCGCCGAGAACGGGATCTTACGGATCCTACACATGATCGCTACAACAAGGATAGCGCCGAGGATACCGCCATATACGGCAAGTCCTCCGGATCTTGTATCGATTATCTTACGAAGATCACCCTTGTAACTGTCCCACTCACAAGCAACATAGTAAAGTCTAGCACCGATGATAGCTGCAGGAAGCGCACAGATGATAACATCTGCGACCATATCCTGAGAGAATCTGTTAGCCTTGCAGTGCTTCATTGCAAGAGCAACGCAAAGCACGATACCGAGTGATATCAATATACCGTACCAGTAGACCTCAAGACCGAAGATCTTAAAAGCCACACTTGGCACATTCATATGTATTCCGAGTCCCGGAAACCTGACTTCTGTAACGTCCATATCTTTTCTCCTTATAGCATTCGGTGTTTATTTTACCACCTAAGCCCGTATCATTTTATCATTATATTGTTTTCCCACAAATTCGCCACTTTTTCCTTGTCGCTCTCGACCTGGGCTACAAGTTCCTCGACTGATCCGAACTTCATCTCCGGTCTTATGAACTTCAGAAGTTCAACCCTTATATGTTTACCGTAAAGCTCGCCTTCATGTCCGTAGATAAAAGTCTCAATATTCACATTATCCGAATCTTCGACCGTAGGTCTTAAGCCGAGGTTTGAAACAGCCTCATATTCCTTTCCGTCGATGATCGCACATGTCATATAAACTCCGAACTTAGCCTTGAACCTGTCAGTCGGTATCGGAAGATTCGCTGTAGGAAATCCGAGAGTACTTCCGAGCATCTTTCCTCTCACAACTGTTCCCTCATAAGAGAATATTTCGCCTCCGAGAAGTCTGTTGACCTTTTCGACCTCTCCGTCTGAAAGAAGTTTTCGAATAAGAGTAGAAGAACACTTCTCTTCCTCGAAAAAGACATCCGGAACGACCTCGTTACGTATACCGAGATCTGACGAATACTCAGTAAGAAGTTCAACGTTTCCTGCGGCTTTTCTACCGAAAGTATAATCAGTTCCAGACACAAGGACTCTCGCATTCAAGCACTTATATAAGAACTCATTAACGAACGCATCAGCTTCGATATCCTTCACCTGCTCGAAATCGATACTTATAACCTGCTGGATCCCAAGCTTACGAAATACCGAGAGCTTATCTTCATATCCGATAAGTTCAGTCGGATCTTTCATGTGGAAATTCTTAAACGTGAATACAGCTGCAGTAAGACCTTCTTTATCAGCGATCTCCACAGTTTTCTTTATGATCTCACGATGACCAAGATGAACACCGTCGAAAAAACCGAGCGCCAGAACACGGCCTTCATCCTTCGGTCTATCCTCGAAAACAGTTATCTCAGGTATTAACTTTCCTATCTCTTTCACGCGAGCATCCTCTCGATCCTGATCCTCATCTTACCGTCTTCTTCACTTACATAAACGACTGCAATGAGTTCATCATTAAATGTCGCGCGATAAAGCGTGTCTTCCTGATATTTAGATGTCACATCAGAAAACGGTCTAGCATCAAGTTTCTTACCGTTCTTCACCATCGCTGCCTGCTTCTCATTAAGCTTCAACTCAGGCATGAAAGAAACGATTGAAGATGCATTTTTTATAAAAGACATATCGCCTGCTTCACACATCTTCTTGATATCATCTTCAGTATAAGCATACTCAACTGAGAACTGCCCTGTCATTATCCTTCTTAAGCTCTTGGCATATGCGCCGAAACCGAGCTCTTTTCCTATATCATCACATATAGTCCTGATGTACGTTCCCTTGGAACAATAAACTTCGAACTCGACTTCGAAAGTATCATCGACCAGTTCGATCTTCAGTATGTCGATCTTAGTGATCTTCACTTTATGAGGTTTAAGTTCAACCTCTACTCCCTGCCTTGCAAGTTCATAAGCTTTCTTACCGTTGATCTTCTTAGCAGAATACTTAGGCGGCATCTGAGATTCGATCTTTGTCATCTCCGAAAAAGCGTCTCTCACGATCTTATAATCAGTCGCTTTTAATTCTTCGATCTCATCAGTTGTAGGCATCCTTCCGCCTATGACTTCGCCGTCCTTATCCATCGTATCCGTCATCTTTCCGAATGACGCAACACATCTGTACGCCTTATCAAAACCGTCGGCAAATCTTACAAACCTTAATCCTTTTCCGACACATAAAGGAAGGAGCCCCGTCGCGAACGGATCGAGAGTTCCTATATGTCCGACTTTCTTAGTCTTCAGGAGTTTTTTTATAAAACCGTCAGAAGCAAACGACGTGAATCCTTCGCTCTTATCAAGAAGTATCAGTCCGTTTATCTCTTCAATATTAATATCACTCATTCAGTAATTCGATGGCTCTTTTAACCATCTCTTCCCTTAACTCGAAAATATCTTTTCCGTTGACCGTGCAACCTGCTGCCCTTACATGACCGCCGCCACCGAATTCTTCAGCGAACTTCGATGAATCGAATGGTGCATGAGATCTTACGTTGACTCTTACCTGTCCGTTATCAGCCTGTCTTAGTACGATAGCTACGACAACGCCTTCTACATCACGAAGTCTTGAGACTACTTCAGAGATATCGTTAAGTCCTGCACCGCATTCTTCATACATCTCATCAGTTACGATACTTGTTGCGATCTTACCGTCGTATGCATACTGAGCTTTAAGACATGCAAGGCTAGTTATCTTAAGCTTACCCTGACTCTTTCTGTCAAAGCAGTTAAACATGATCGGCGAGATCGTCGCACCAAGTCTAGTAAGTTCACCTGATACTTCGAGTGTCTCAGGATTAGTATTCGTATAAGCAAATCTTCCAGTATCAGTTACGATACCTGTAAGGAATAATATTGCAGCATTTTTAGTAATGACTTCCTTCTCGTCTCTGCCCTTAAGCTTGCAAAGTTCCTGCGAAAGATAATATGTAAGTTCAGATGCGGAAGATGCATCAGGAACGATCCAGTAATTATCCGCGTCGATAGTTACCGAAGCATGATGATCAACAACAAGTTTGTTATCACATTCTTCGAAAAACTTACCTGTTATTCCCATCCTGTGACCTTCGGCACAATCAGTCGCAATTGCAAGAGAAGGAGTATATTCATCACCTTCATTAACTCTGATCAGATAATCAGAAACAGAAAGGTAATCCATGTATTCAGGAAGATCCTCACCGATAAGGACCTTGCTCTCATAGCCGAGATTTCTCAGGACTTCACAAAGTCCGCAAGAAGCACCGATGCAGTCACCGTCTACATTCTTATGACCAAAGATATAGACCGGTCCGTTGCACGCATCAAGTCTTTTAATAAATTCCTTAGCTATTACGGTCTTACCAGAATACAAGATCGATCCCTCCCGTCTTATTCTTCTTTACTTTTTCTCTTCTCGTCTTCGTCGATAGTCTTATCGATAAGCTCATAAAGTTTTGCAGCTTCTTCGATAGTATTATCGAGAACAAAATGAAGTTCAGGAGCCACACGGAGATTGATGTGCTTACACATCTCTCTTCTTATGAAACCTGTCGCATGAATGATCGCGCTTAATGCGTCATCCTTTGCCTTATCATCACCGAAAACGGACACGTAGCATGTCGCATGTGTAAGATCCGAAGACATCTTAACTTCAACGATAGAAGTAAGAAGCGGAATGCGCGGATCTTTTACATCATTCTGGATGATGTTTGACAAAACTTTCTGCATCTCGTCACCGACGATCTGTGCTCTGTTTCTTCTCATGATTTTTATACCTCTAAAGCAAAAGCCGAGAGTTATCCCGGCTGATGCTGATCTTATTTAATGATTATCTTTCAACTTCCTGCATCTCGTATGCTTCGATGATATCACCGATCTTGATGTCGTTATAGTTCTCGATAGAAAGTCCGCACTCATAACCTGCTTTAACTTCCTTAACGGCATCCTTCATACGCTGGAGAGAAGCAAGGTGACCTGTGTAAACAACGATATCATCTCTTACGACACGAACATCGCAGTTTCTTCTGATCAAGCCATCAAGAACATAACAACCACCGATAGTTCCAACACCGGAAACCTTGAAGAGTTCTCTGATCTCGACATGACCCAAGACAACTTCTTCGAATGTAGGAGCGAGCATACCCTTCATAGCCTTTTCAACATCTTCGATAGCGTTATAGATGACGCTGTAAAGACGGATATCTACGCCGGCTTCCTTAGCCTTCTCAGTGATGATCGCATTAGGACGAACGTTAAATCCGATGATGATCGCATTGGATACATCAGCAAGAACAACGTCTGATTCATTGATAGCACCTACGCCACCATGGATAACCTTAACACGTACTTCGTCGTTACTAAGCTTTTCAAGTGACTGGATGACAGCCTCAACGGAACCCTGTACGTCAGCCTTAACGATGAGGTTAAGATCCTTAACATCACCGGCAGCAAGCGAAGCTGCGAGAGTATCAAGACTCATCTTAGAAGACTTGTGGAGCTGCTGCTCACGGAGCTTGATCTTTCTCTTCTCAACGAGCTGTCTAGCGATCTTATCATCTGTTACTGCATAGAGTGTCTCACCTGCTTCAGGTACCTCAGGAAGACCCAAGATCTCAACAGGGATAGAAGGACCGGCCTTCTTGATATCAGAACCCTTATCGTCGTACATAGCACGAACGTTACCGATCATAGGTCCGCATACTACTGTGTCGCCTGCCTTAAGTGTACCGCGCTGTACGAGAACAGTTGCAACAGGACCTCTGGACTTATCAAGCTTAGCCTCGATAACTGTACCTTTTGCCTGACGCTTAGGATCAGCCTTAAGCTCCAATACATCTGCAGTAAGGAGAACCATCTCGAGAAGGTCATCAATACCGATTCCCTGCTTAGCAGAAACAGGTACCATGATCGTCTGTCCGCCCCACTCCTCAGGAATGAGCTCGTAGTTAGAAAGTTCCTGCTTAACCTTATCTGGGTTAGCACCCGGCTTATCGATCTTGTTGATAGCAACGATGATCTCTGTATTAGCAGCCTTAGCGTGGTTGATAGCCTCGATCGTCTGTGGCATTACACCGTCGTCTGCAGCTACAACGAGGATAGCGATATCAGTTACCTGAGCACCTCTAGCACGCATCGTAGTGAACGCTTCGTGACCAGGAGTATCAAGGAATGTGATCTGACGACCCTTAAGTCTTACTGTGTAAGCACCGATATGCTGTGTGATACCGCCTGCCTCACCTGCAACAACAGATGCGGATCTGATGCGGTCAAGAAGTGATGTCTTACCATGGTCAACGTGACCCATGACAACAACGACCGGTGGCCTTGGCTTAAGATCTTCTTCCTTATCCTCTCCCTCATCGAAAAGGATCTCTTCTTCAGTTACTTCTGTAATAGGCTCAGCTGTGATACCGAAGCTGTCTGCGAGAAGACATGCTGTATCAAAGTCGAGTTCCTGGTTGATAGTAGCGATAACACCAAGTTTCATGAGCTCCATGATAACGTCACCGCTCTTCTTACCGATACCCTCAGCAAACTCCTTAACAGTGATGAAAGGAGGAAGCTGGATATTTGTGATCTGCTGAACTACAGGAGCTGCAGCAGGAGCATTCTTGATACTCTTCTTCTTTTTCTTGGAACCGTATGAATAACCTTCATAATCATCGTTCAAGACATCAGAACCTCTACCCTTGTAGCTGTTCATATCGTTCTTGTTCATGGAACGTCTGTCGTTCTGGTTGGAACTTCTTCCGTTCTCTCTCTTATTATCTGTATTCTCAGTTCTCTTCTTATCGAAAGCATTACGCTCGGCAAAATTAGCTCTGCTCTTCTTACCTTCTTCGATAGGACTTTCTGCCTTAGGCTTTGTTGCCTTTCTTGGCATTGGACGCTTCTCGTCCTCATCCTTATCCTTCATGAAAGAAGAACCGCCGCCGTTTCTTCCGCCGCCCTGATAGTTATTGTTTGGTCTGCCCTGTCCCTGTCTTCTGTCAGGACGATCACCATTCTGTCTAGGGCCGTTATTATTGTCTCTCTGATATCTTCCGGTAACAGTCGTACCAGGCTTACGAGTCTGCTGCTGACCGTTTCCTTCAGGCATAGCGATAACAGCGGAAGAAACTCTTGGTCTTGCTTCCTGCTTAGGTGCAGGAGCAGCTGCCTCAGGAGCACTCTTAGCAGGAGCACTCTTAACAGGTGCGCTCTTAACAGGAGCAGCAGCCTTTGGCTCAGCTTTTGGTGCAGCAGGTTTTTCCGCCTTTGGTGCCGGTGCAGGTGTTGCCTCAGGAGCAGGTGCCGGTTTAGCAACTGCCTTTGGCTTCTCCTCTACCGGAGTTGCTGCTTCCTTCTTTGGTGCTGATTCCTCAGCAGGTGAAGCAGTCTTTTTATGTACACGTCGAACTCTAAGTTCTTTGTTTCCAGAGACACCAGTCATCTTTATCTGTGGCTTGTTGTTCTCGTTTTCTTG
>JAGCGE010000325.1 GCA_017649745.1 Clostridiales bacterium
GCATAATAAGCGCCTGAAGGTGAGAGGAGGATAAAGAACTTATATGTATTAGAAGCACGAACTCCGAGATAAGGGTCTGTAGCGATTACGAAAGGACGGATGTAGAGTGATTCGCCCTTGCCAGAAGGGATCCAATCCTGATCGAGCTCAACGAGAGTCTTAGTAGCGTGTACGCAGAAGTCTACGTCAACCTTAGGGATAACGAGACGCTCGTTAGAATTATTCATACGCTCGTAGTTACAAGCCGGACGGAAGAGGTTGATGGAGCCGTCTTCACACTTATATGCCTTAAGTCCTTCGAAAACAGCCTGACCATAGTGGAATACCATAGCAGCCGGCTCGATCTCGAATGAACCATAAGGAACGATTCTAGGATTGATCCAACCCTGACCCTCAACATAGTCCATAACGAACATGTGATCGGAGAAGATATGACAAAAAGGAAGTGGCTCGCCTGCAACAGGCTTCTTTCTAGGATTTGTAGTTTTTGTTATTTTGATTTCAGGAAACATTTTAATGATCCCCCTCCTCTTATTTTTATTCATGGAACTAATTATAATACTTTTTTTTGAAAATGCTTTCCTATCAGCAAATTGGTGCGTTTTTGGACTTTTTTATTTTCTTTTTTTGTACTTTGAGGGTATACTCCTTAATTAGAGGGCAAAAAATTATGAATAATATATCAGGTATTACGGAGAGATTCGGATCCTATGATGGATTCGTTCTCGAACTTCATTTGCATACTAGCAGTGCTAGCGCTTGTGCGACGCTTAGTCCTGAAGATGCAGTTTTGATGTACAAAAAAGCCGGTTACGACGGTATTGTAGTAACCGATCATTTCCTTACGGGAAATACAAGTGTTGATAAGACATTACCATGGGAAACGCAGGTGGATAAATTCTTTGAAGGCTATGACAGGGCCTACAAAAAGGGTCAGGAAGTCGGCTTTCGTGTTTTCGAAGGGCTTGAGTATTCTTACTTTGGTAATGACTTTATCCTCTTGGGCCTTTCCAGGGACTTTATCAAAGCGCATCCAGAGATGACAAAGATGACTCCTAATGAATTTCTTCCATTTTTTCATGATGCAGGAGCATTCATTATTCAGGCACATCCTTTCAGAGATGAGTATTATGTTCGTGAAGTGAGAGTCTATTCAGATCTTGTTGATGCACTTGAAGTCGTTAATCTCGGAAATCACGATGAGAGTTTTGACAGATTAGCTTATGAGGAAGCGAAGAAGAAGGGGAAAACTATGACTGCAGGATCCGATTGTCACAAATTTGGGGACAAGTATTTCGGTGCAGGAATAATCCTTCCGCATGAACCTTCGGATATTAATGAAATATGTAATATAATCAGATCAGGTAATTACGAATACTTTGGAGGATAAAGTGCGATATTCAGGTCTTTGGCTATGGGGATATGACGATCACCATATAACTGTTGAGACAGGTGATGATGGTAAGATCTTGCGAATGACTCATCATGTTGGAGAACCTTACAACGAAGTAGATGATTTTCAAGGCTTTATCACTCCGGGTTTTATAGATACTCATATTCACGGTTGTTTCGGTTATGATACCAGCGATGGAGAAGTAGACGGTATCGTTGAAATGGCGAAGGGCCTTGCCAGGATCGGTGTCGCTGCTTTTTGTCCGACAACTATGACGATCTCTGAGGATAAGCTTTGGAAAAGTGCCGAAAGTGTAGCTAAGGCAAAAGAGATCCTTAAAAATGTGAGAACTCCTCACGCAGAGATAATTGGTCTTCATCTCGAAGGTCCCGTATTAAATCCATTGATGTGCGGAGTTCAAGATAGTTCAGCCTCCATGACTCCTTCGCAGGGCTTGGAATTTGTACGAGCATGTGAAGCAAGATTTCCGGGGCTTATCAAGATGATCGATATATCTCCTGAACTAGACGGCGCTCTTGAAGTGATAAAAGAGCTCTCTGGCAGTTATGTCATCTCACTTGCTCATACTAAAGCTGATTATGAGATCGCACGCCAGGCATTCTTAAATGGTGCTTCAGGTGTAACTCATGCTCTTAATGCGATGGATCCGATCCTAAAAAGATCTACGGGTGTTCTTGGTTCAGCTATCGATAACGAAGCTTATATTGAAGTCATATCAGATCTGCATCATATTGATGGTGCGATGCTTAAACTACTGTATTCTAATGTTTTCGATAAGAAGGTCGTAACCATTTCAGATTCCATGAGAGGGGCTATGATGCCTGATGGAAGATATGATCTTGGCGGAACTATGGTTGATGTAGAAAACGGCAGGACATATTTCGGTGATAGTAGGGGACTAGCAGGATCGGTAAGTAACCTTAAGGAAGAATTCGAAAAGCTTAATAGCATCGGCATAGATCCTTTGCAGATTCTTATGTCAGTAACCATAAATCCGCTTAATAGACTTAGAGAAGCAAGTAATCCCAATCTACCTGGAGTGCTTGATGTCGGAAGACCTGCAACGTTTAATATTTTTGACAAAAATGCTAAAATGGTCGCAGTCGTAAATAACGGCATAATTCTTGAAGAGGTATAAGGATGAATACGGATTGTACATTCAGATCGTTATGTGAATCTCCATTGTTTCGTGGAGTCGACTGTACCGAATTTAAGGATTTCTGTTCTAAGACCCGTTCAAGGACATATGAGAAGGGCGAGATCATAGCATCTGAAGGTAAACCGTGTAACTCTATCGGTATCATCTCAGAAGGACAGGTTGCTATCCAGAAGATCTCATCCGGAGGTGAGTTCGCTACTATCGCGCTTTTGTCCTCCGGTGATTTTTTCGGTGAGGATATCATATATAGTTCTAATAGTACATATCAGACTACTTTGGAGACTATGACTCACAGTAAAGTCCGTTTTGTCAGTAAAGAAGTCATGAATTCTATTATGGCTACTTGTCCTGCAGTTAAAGATAATTTCTTGAGGATCCTTTCCGACAGAGTTAATGTTCAGAACAGAAGGATTGAGCTTCTTTCACAGAAAACATTAAGAGAGAAGATCGCTTATTATCTTATTGATCTGTTTAACCAGGGCAATAAAGATAATGGTTATATTTCAGATTCATGCAAGAACTGTGCTAATTTCGGACAGGCAAACTGCAAGTATCCGAGTGAGGCACGCGTTGTCGAACTTCCTGTCTCTAAAGAGATCGTAGCTAAATTCCTCGCTATGCCGAGACCATCTTTTTCGAGAGAACTTATTGCTATGGAAAAAGACGGCCTGATCAAGGTTAACGGACGAAAGATTACTTTGTGTGATGTTGCTAAACTTGAAACTGAGATTGTTGAGGGTCTTGCGGCAAATAATTAATATATTATGTTATAATTAATTAGTTGACCAATACGTGGGGGAATTTTGAGAATTGTCTTTTTTTAATAAGGCTGCAGATTTCATAAACGAATTATTCAAAAGCTTGAATAACGGCTACCTGTTCTTTGGAGGATGGGGAGATCTTATTCGTTCGGTCTGCGATATCCTTCTCATTACGGTTCTTCTTTATTGGGCTCTTCTTTTTATCAAACAGAGCAGAGCATGGCAGCTTATCAAAGGTATTGTCTTCGTATTGGTATTCGTACTTATCTGTAGTCTATTGGGACTCGAGATGGTCGGATTTGTATTTAGTAATTTTGTTTATATCTTTGCAGTTATGTTCGTTGTTATCTTTCAGCCTGAGCTTCGAAGGATTCTCGAGACGGTTGGTATTAAATCCTTTACATCCATTAAGGGCGTCATCATAAACTCTAATGAGCATGAAGATGAGATCACAAGATTTATAAAAGAGATATGCAGTGCTTGTAAGGAAATGTCTAAGACATACACAGGTGCACTTATCCTTATTGAACGTAACACTAAGCTTGATGAGCTTTTAATGCAGGAGAATGTTGTTCAGTTTGAATCTTCGGTTACAAGTTCTGTCTTGCAATCGCTTTTCTATAAGGGCGCTCCTATGCATGATGGTGGTGTTCTTATAAGAGAAGGAAAGATCATTGCTGCACGTTGTCATGTTCCTTTGTCTGTAACGATGCATTCTCTTGACAGAACCGGAACAAGACATAGAGCTGCCGTAGGCGCCAGTGAGATGGGTGATACTATCGCTATTGCAGTATCAGAGGAGAGAGGTAAGACCTCTGTAGCAGTTAACGGTAAACTTTATGAGATGCAGGATAGCAGGGAACTTGAAGCTAATCTCAGATATCTTCTCGGTGTAGGTGAAACAGAGGCAAATGATGGTGGAATAAAGAAAGCTTTTGGCGGCAAGAAGAAAAAGTCTGCAAAAGCTAAGGTCAATAATGTTAAGGTTGCTGTAGCTGACAGCGAACAAACACCTAGTGTTGGCGGAATAAAGATGAGTTCTTCCGTTCAAAAGGGTGCAGAGACATTAAGAAGCAAGAGCAAGTCATCGACAATAGTCGAGAAGATCATTCTTGCAACGTTATCACTTCTTATCTCTTTGGGTCTGTGGATCTATATCCAGATCAATAACAATCCGGTAATTTCAAAGCATTATGTTGTTCCGATCTCTTATGATGATATCGAACTTAATGATGATTACACGATAGACTTTATGATCGATACCGTTGAGATCGATGTAGTTGGACGACAGAATGTCCTTAATAACCTTCAGGCAAGTGATATAGAAGTAACTTTAGATACTTCTTCGATTTCGGGATCCGGCGTTACTGATGTACCGGTCATTGTTAAGTCGAGAGATTCCGGAGTTTATTTCAGAGTTGAGCAACAGTATCCTGATATCGTTCACGTTGTAGCTTCTGAATAACATAAGATTATAAGCAAAAAAATAGGATACCATTCGGTATCCTTTTTTTGTGTTGTGTTGTAACTGATTTAAGTAACGTTAGTTCTATCAAACTACTCGTGTGCGAAGCTTATCAAAAGCTTCTCTTGCACATTCTCTCACAGTTGGATCTGAATCAGCGAAAGCCAATTTCTTAACATATTCCTCACAATGTTTTGCCTCGATTTCAGCTACAGACTGTGCAGCTGATGCCCTTACGAGTGGGGAAGGATCTCTTAGTAAAGGTATAAGAGCCATTCCCGATTCATATGTCTTAATAAAACCCATCGCTGTGGCAGCGGCAGCACGAATCTCATCAACGCTGTCAGAAGAAGCTTTGATTAAAGCATTAAGCTTCTGCTTTCTGCCCGCCTTAAGCAGTTTCTCAATTGTAGCATCAACACTTGCCAAACTGATCACCCCCCGTAGGTTAAGTTCTATCATTCATATTATGCAACAAAAAAATAAATTATCAAATTATTTTTTTGTAAAAATTATGATAATTTGGTAAATAATATTATCGACTCGTCTTTTTTCTGATTTCTCTA
>JAGCGE010000326.1 GCA_017649745.1 Clostridiales bacterium
AAATAGTCGGAGTATATAGTTGCATGGGGACTTATGATGATGATCGTCTCAGGCTCAAGGCTGCTGATCTCTGAAGCCACGCTCTCGTAGGAATCGATCGTCTTTTGAACCTGCTTCTCGCCGCCACGGCCGATCCCCGGCACGATCAGAGGCGGGTGAGGTACCATAAATGAAGCTAAAATCGAAGTCTTATCAGCCATTCTGACCTCCTTACATTCAACTGCGGGAGTCCTATATGTTCCCTTCAATATTACTCCTAATCGATTTCAACAGAAAGTGTGCGATAAATTTTCACTAAATGTACTCGAAAATTCTAAAAAAAATCGTACATATTATCCTTGAATCTTATTTATCAGTCTAGTAAAGTTCTTTACGAAGATATATTGAGATACAAAGAGGGAAAGATGAAAAAGAATTCGCCAAGAGTTAATAGGGGAAGCGTTGCTGCGCGCCCTGCAACAACTAATAAGAGCCACAATTCAGGCTATGTTTTCGATCCGGGCAAGAAAGTCTGGATCTTTACTGTTATCGCTTTTCTGGTGGTAGGAATCGGTGTCACGATCTTCTGTCTAAGAGACACTATCTTCGATTCTGAGAACAAGACCGTTAAAGTTACTATGGCTGACGGAACAGAAACTAAGATGACGGTTGGTGAACTTCGCGCCGAACTTAACAACGGTGTTTTCTATGACGGCATCATTATCGATGGTATCGATCTTTCCGGTAAGACCAAGGAAGAAGCGCTTACTCTCTTGAGCGATCAGGTTCAGGCTAATGCACCTAAGATCGAACTCTCATACACGTTAAACGGTGCTACTTATCCTCTCGATCTTAGCTCTATACCTATGGATAACAATTTCGAGGCAATCGCAACTGAAGCATATAACTACGGAAGACCTTCTGAAGATGCTAAGGCAAATGAGCTCATCGAGTGTTATGAGACAGTTCAGGAGCTTAAGAATACTCCTAAGTCTTACACCACAGAGCACAAAGTAAGCACTGATGGCGTTGGAGATCTTGTTAATCAGCTCCTTACACCTCTTAATACTGAGGTCGTCGAATCACATGTATCAGGATTCGATTCAGCTACATGCACATTCATCGCATCTGATCCTGTTGATGGCTGTAATGTCAATATCGACAAGGCTATCTCAGATACAAAGGCACTTCTCGATGCCGGAACATATAAGGGCACGATCGCTGTAGATTCTACAATTACAAAGGCTACGAAGACAAAAGAAGAAGCACTCCAGGGTTACGGACTTATCTCTTCTAAGGCTTCCAATACAAATGCCAACAACGATCGTAACCACAATATCAATCAGGCTTGTAAGAACATCAACGGCACTTTCCTGATGCCTGGCGAATCATTCTCATTCAACAACACAGTCGGAAAGAGAACTGAAGAAGCAGGATTCAGAATGGCTCCTACTATCATGGGAGGCGAGTCAGTCGATGCTCCAGGCGGTGGAATCTGTCAGGTTAGTTCCATGCTCTTCCACTCAGTCGTTAAAGCAGATCTCAGGGTAGATATGAGATATCCTCACCAGTGGCCTTCCGATTACGTGGCACGCGGTACTGATGCTACTGTTGATTGGGACAGCAACATGGACTTCAAGTTCACAAATACTTCTTCCTACCCTATTGCTATCTCAGCATATTATGACATCAACAACATGAGAGTAAGCGTAGCTATCTATGGTCACAAGCCTGAAGACGGTTCATATATCGATTTCATCTCAGAGACATTAGAAGAGGGAGAAATGCCTGAGACAAAGTACACAGCTGATCCAGAACTCCCTGTCGGTGAAGAGACAGTTAAGAGAAAACCGCATCCGTACATTCACACCATGTCCTATAAGGTATGGTATGACGCTAACGGCAACGAGATCAAGCGTGAGGCTTATCTCAGCACAGTATATAATGCTCAGGAAGGTCAGATCGAAAAGGGTGTCCTCTGCCCTGACGGAACTATCGCTGAACTTAATAAGGAAACCGGTGAAGTTATCGCTCCTGATATCAGCATGACCGAAGACTCTTCTACTCCTTCTGATACATCGATCACAACTGAGACTTCCGAGACAACTACTCCAACGGAAACAGTTGAACCGACAGAGTCTCTCGACTATGATCCTGACGAACCTTATGAATCGAGCGTATCTCCGGAGTAAAGAGAATACTTCTCTTTCACTCTTTGGTCAGGCTCATAGCCTTCAAGTCTACGGTCTGCCAGCTCGATCAATTCCTCATATGTAACCGAAGTTAACAGGTACCTGCTCTCGACATAATTCTTATTTCGTCCGATAACAGGCTTACCTGTTTCTTTATCTGTTCCTAAGAAATAGCAGTCCTCTATATCGTAGATATTCTTAAAGTCCTTGTCATACACACTTATGCGACCAGAAGCGATATAATAATAGTCCGAATCCTCGTCATAATAGAAAAAACAGACAAAACTTTCGATCGAATAGATAGTCTTTACATGTTCGAATGTCTCGCTGTCATAGATACGGACTTCGCCATCCCATAACTGGATGATACCAAGCTCAGCATTTTCGCAAAGTATCGAAGCATAGATCCTGTCAAGATCAAGATCACTGTTTTTTTCGAGGACTCCGTCTTGAAAACCCTGAACCTCAGAATCATCTAACGGACGATATGCTATTACCTTACAGTCACCTGAATAAGGAGTCAGATAATCTGATGAACGGCATTTATAAGTAGTGATATGATTCTCACCTGTCTTGGCAAAATATATCGTTCTGTTGTGATAACTTATCAGATTGAGATAAGAATTATCGATTCCTTTAAATGATAAATCAGTACACTCACCATTCTTGATGACATATATGCCCCCGTTATTATCTCGGAACATGATCTCATCACCATCAACTGCACATTGTACGAGATGATCATTCACCTGGTACTCTGCCTTGAGATTAAGGTCACCATCCAAAAGACTGACGATAGACTCATTGTAGATCACAACATCATCACCGTTTACAGCGATTCCATCAAGGTACACAAAAGATGAAGTAGACTCCTTGATCTCTGACAGAGTTGAGATATTCTGACTATATATATGCGTCTCGTTCTCGATCGTCTGAGCCCAAACTATGGTGTTCCCGTCAGTCGCGATATTCCAGACAATACCGCTTCCCGCAAAATCCACTCTACTCGCGCTCTGATGCGCTGCATCGATCTCAAAGAGATAAGTCTCACTATATAAATAATCGACATACACCATGAACAATTCGTCAGTACCAGATCCATATAGGAACCTGATATCGTAACTATTCTCTGTATCAAGAGCGAAATCACTGAAGATAAACGAGTAAAGATGATCGGTTCCACTATAGAAATACACGCCGTAATTATCTTTGAACGCGTAGCCTGTATCAAAACAATTATAGCAGAGCTCAACACCTGAAATACCGAGATCCTTTTCACTCAGGTCAGACAGATCAAGATAATGAAATACTCCATCTTTACGCTTAAACACAAAACCGTTTTCACCGTCGAATGCGGTCCCGGCTCCCGTCTCTATTTCATCTGAAAAGACGACCTCACCTGATTCAATATCGACAACGTATTGCTTATGATCAAGGCCGATCATGCTTGCATATCTTCCGTTCGGGGATAGTTTAAGACTATAAGATGCCGAAAAAGGTAACAGGATATCCTTGTCACTTAAAAACTCATCAGGAAACGTGTAGATTCCCAGAGCTTTTGCAAGAGCCCTTGTAGCGGCATCGCTGTATTCATCCGTGCGTTTCTCGGAAAGAGCGGATCTCGCGGCATAGACTGCATCAATTCGTCTTCCGTCGGAAAGGAGGTTCGTCGAAGTAGCCGCCAGCGTATCAGCATATTTCTGACTGATTATCGCATTCTGTCTTGATATCTTGATCAGGAAGAACACACAGATACCTAAGATTACCAAAAGGACTGCAAATGCTGCCAAAGTTCTTCTGGTCCTTCTTAAATTCTTAGCTTTCCTCTGCCTTCGCTGAAGTTCATCATATCCTATGCCGAGAAGTCCTGCAGCAACACGATCACGTGCCTTTTCGATGAGGGCGTTCCTGTCTTTATCATTATCTGCTCTGCAGTCGGCAGCTAACGGTTCTTTTTTGATCCTGACGAGCATCCTGCTTCCGTCATCAAAAGTCCTTATAGCATCCTGGTAAAGGATCGTCTCAGGAAATGCCTCATCAGGCTCACCGTTTGCAAGGACCAACAGGATGTGTTTTCGATCACTGTATTGAAGAAAAGTCTCGATCTCTTTTTGACACCAGACGGATTCTAGATATTCAGGCGAACAGATGGCGATCAGGTATTCGGAATTCCAAAGGGCTTTCTCGATCTCTCCGGAAAGGCTATCAGATACGGCGAGTTCTGTCTCATCTCGAAAAATACGGCCAATCTTACTCTTGCCAATCTTTTTAGCAACTCCGTGCGGAAGACGGTAACCCTCCAGTTTCCTGTGGAGGCTTTCTGCGATCTCCTTATCCGGACTGCAGTGCCTGTAACTGATAAACGCATCGTATTCAAACTCTGTTCCCATCTAGCCCCTCCGAACAAAAGCACATTGCGTTTCTTTTAACTGACACGTATATTATATCACTCGCGATTCAGATGTATTTCCCCGTGCTCGGCATATATCCAATTTATCAAAAAAAGATTATAATAATTTAGAGGTACCCGAATATGAGAATTTGTGCTTTTATCGGTGACATGTATCGCGATTATTCGACCGTGATCATTAAACACTTACAAAAGCGTGCCATTAGAAGTGGGCACAAGATAGATATCTATGGAAATTGCGCCGTTCCGAGCGACAATCCGCTTCATACTGAAGGTCTTAAGAGCGTTCTTAAGCTCCCCTCATTTCGCGAGTACGACGGAATCATCCTTTGTGCGGATACCTTAAATCATGCAGGACTTGAGAGATTTCTCTTAGACAGACTCAGAAACACCGCAGGGCTTCCTCCCGTCATCAGCATAAGATGCAACATTGACGGTTTTTATAATATCGTTCCAAACAACAAGAAACTGATGTATGACATGACTAAGCATGTTCTTAGTCAGACCAAATGCGGAGATATCGGTTTTGTTACGGGCAAGGACGATATGATCGATGCTAAAGAAAGACGCGCAGGATTCGAAGAAGCCATGAACGAAGCCGGATATGAGGTCAGCGAAGACATGATCTTCCACGGCAATTACTGGGTCAATCTTGGTCCTGAGATGAGCAACTTTTTCATAAGAGAAGACGGTACTCTTCCAAAAGCGATAATCTGCTCTAACGATTATATGGCCTTCGGTCTGATCGATTCGCTGTTAGCTAAAGGTTATAAGATCCCTGCTGATACGATGGTCACAGGAATAGATAATCTGGAAGGTACTTTAACACGAATCCCTTCTATCACGACCGCAAATATCTCTGAAGAGACTTTCGCCAACACTGCACTTGATATGCTCGAAGATATTATCGCCGGCAAGCCTGTCGATAAATGTGTCCTGGTCCCTGGAGAGATAATCATCCGCGAGAGTACGAACGGCACGATCTCACGAGATCTCGAAGAAGCATTCAGTCTTCTCGAGACTGCCAAGAACAACTACTATTCGCAGACACTGGCCTTCGGTCGTTTAAGCGCTGAATTCCAGGATGTCATGTCATCTGACGCTTGCGCGCAGCTCATATTGAAATCCATACGCGATCTTAACGTTTTCGAAGAAAGTTATATATGCGAATACGGAGAGAACAGCCGTTTTGTCAGCGGCTACTTTAACAGTGAGCGTCTCGAGCCTTGCCATATCGAATTCCCGCAAGATGCACTGGCGCCTGTTCTTTTCGAAAATGATGAGGCTGGGGTAAGGATCTTCCTTCCGATATACTTCAAGAACGAAGTGTATGGCTACATGATATTCAAGATACTGCCTGACCCTGAAGCATTCTTCGATGAGCGTCTGGAATTCATGCTGATGCTCTTGGGACAGACGATCAATCGATTGCAGCTGTATCAGAAGTTCTGCGAATTCAGCGACATCATGGATCTATATGTCCGCGACGGTCTTACAGGCATCTATAACAGAAGAGGCTTCGAAAAGAGGATCTCAGCGCTGATGAATAATCTTGATCCTGAGCTTAAGATCGCGATCGCGAGCGTTGATATGGACGATCTGAAATACATCAACGATACATTCGGTCATTCCGCAGGAGACGAAGCTATCAAGCTTATTTCGAAACACCTTAAGGCTTCTCTTATGGAAGGCGAATTTGTCGCGAGAATGGGCGGCGATGAATTTACTGCCGTGCTCATATTAAGAGAGCCTGCTCGTATAGGGCAATTCATCAGAAACTTCAGAACGGCGATCAAGGACGTAAATCAATACGGAAATCGTGCGTATACCTTAAGCGCCAGCATCGGTACTTGCGAAGTCGACAACTGGGATAATCTCATGGAAGCGATAAACGAAGCCGACAAGATAATGTATGTGGAAAAGAGGACAAAAAAAGATGGCAGGTAAAAAGAGAAAAAAGATAGCTGTCCTTCTCGGACATCCTGAGGAATATTCCCACGTTCTCTTCCTTAACGGTTTTCTTGAGAAAGCATTAAAACTTGATTATGATGTCGTTGTTTTCACCATGTACATCAAATACCAGAATACTCAGGCTCGCTGCATCGGCGATTCCTCGATCTTTAAACTGGTAAATTACAACAAGTTCGATTGTATAGTAGTCCTTGCCGACACGATACAGACAAAGGGGGTTGCTGAGCAGATCGAAAAAGAACTTCACGAGAATTACAAAGGCAAAGTCGTTTTCGTTGATCAGGACAGCAAGTACTTCCCTTCTATCCATGCGGATAATTACTCTCCTGAAAAGATCGTTATCGATCACCTTATTGAGAAGCATGGTATAAAGGACATTACCTTCTTAACAGGTAAATCCTGGCATCCGCATTCGACGATAAGACTTAATGCATATAAGGATTCATTGAAAGAGCACAATATCGATTTCGATGAGAATAAGATATTCTATGGTGACTTCTGGTACACGAGCGGACAAAGCCTCGCCGATAGTCTTATCAAGAGTGGAGAGAAACTTCCTAAAGCCGTTGCATGCGCGAACGATTGCATGGCACTGGGCTTTGCTAAGATCATGACAGCAAGAGGATACAAGATCCCTGATGACATCGTTGTTGTAGGCTGCGATTCTAATGATGATGGAAAACACTCACCTATCCCGATGACATCCAGTCCTCTCGCTTCAGAAGATCTCGGAATGAATTCGGCCATAATGGCTGATTCTCTCATCAAGGGCACTGAGTTTAAGAGGATCTCATCTCCGCCTGAACTCTTTATCGGAGGCACCTGCGGATGTAACTGCGACAGCGCTAAACCTGTTTATTTCACGAGAACTTCATGGGATACAGAATTGTCCCTTGCAACTGTATTCTCGCCTTTTAATACCATGGATGAAGATCTGATCGCTCAGACAACTTTATCTGGTCTTATAAGCTCCGTCTTCGGTTCACTTCACCTCATTCGCGGCTTTGACAGTTTCAATATGTGTCTTAATCCGTTACTTGGAGATTCGGAAAGTGTTTTCGAAGATAAGATCATGCATGTGATCAAGTGCGGCGGCGAGTATGAGAACAACGACAAGATCTTGTCTGATACCTATTTCGACAAGGAAGAAATGCTCCCTGAGTTATTTGAGGAGCGCGAGAAGCCTTCCGTATACTACTTCATGCCATTGTTCTTCGATGACAGCGTATTCGGGTACACTTCGGTCAGATTCGATGATAAGGTTACCGTCATCTCCTCTGAATACAGGGCATGGCTTAAGAGCATATGCAGAGGTATCGAATGCTACAAGAGAAGCGACACCCTCATTCAAAGTTCTAAGATCGTTCATCAGCGTATTACCACTGACAGTCTGACAGGACTTTGGAACTACAAGGGTTTCCTCGAGCAGTCTGAGACTTTGCTTCACCTGATGAACAATAACGGCGGCTATATGGGTGCTCTCGCGATAGACATCAAGGGGCTTGCTAATTACAACAACACTTTCGGGCGTCAGGCAGGTGATAAAGTTATCGTCAACGTGGCAAGTGCGCTCGAAAATATCTTCTCTTCACGTAATTGCATCTGCTTTAGACCGGGCAACGATGAGCTTGTTGCACTGCGCATCACAAGAGAGCCTGATGACCGCGAACTTCTTGAAGAGAAAGACAAACTGATCAAGATGATAAAGGAGAATTACGACACTCCTGAATATGAGATCGATCTTTTCTATGGCATAGAAAGCGGCAGTCCGAAAACATCTGAGGAAGTCGAACGTCTCGTTAATGTGGCTATCAGCAAAAAGAACAGGAATAAAACCGATTCTAGGATCCTGTCACTTGGCTCACTTACTGATGAGGAGCAAAAAGTAGCTCAGATAGTCATGAACATCCTTGTCGATAACAAGATCAAATATCACTTCCAGCCGATCGTTGATACGAAGACCGGAAAGATCTATTCTTATGAAGCTTTGATGAGACCTGATGTAGATCCTTATCTTCCACCGCCGGTAATCTTAAGATACGCTGAGTTATACGACAGACTTTACGATGTCGAGCGGCTCACCTTTTCGAATGTAATAAAAGAGATGAAAAGGCACAAGGCGATACTCTCGGATGGCAAGAAAGTCTTCATCAACTCCATACCGGGTTACCTGCTCTCAGAAGAGGACATGAAGATGCTCGAGGAGTATGTTACTTCCATGCCTGATTCCATCGTCGTCGAGCTCACAGAGCAATCTGAAGTATCCGATGATGCTCTTAAACACATGAAGGCGGCATATGAAAAGATCGGCATCAAGACAGCAGTTGACGATTACGGAACCGGTTATTCTAACGTCTCGAATCTTCTTAGGTATACACCTGATTATGTAAAGATCGATCGTACGCTTCTTACAGGAATCCAGGATAGTCCTCAAAAGCAGCACTTCGTTAAAGATGTGATCGAATTCGCTCACAACAACGGAATCTACGCGCTTGCAGAAGGTGTCGAGACCAGTGAAGAACTCAAGACAGTCATAATGCTCGGAGCAGATCTTGTACAGGGTTATTACCTTGCAATGCCTGCAAAAGACATGCTGCAGTCGATCAATTCGAATATTGCAAACGAGATCAGGAAATATACGATGCTCAGAGAATCAACAAGATAAGATCATTACTCTTGTTCGACATCTTTTTCAGAGAGAGCTTGAAGCTTTTGTGCGCAATCATAAAAGCTCTTAGCTTTGTCGCTTGAATCAGTGCTAACAAAAGATCTTTGATATACATCTCCGTCTTTGGTTATGATCGTAATGGTTGTATCAGGCAGTTTAGTTGCATCGCCACTAGATTTAGATTTCTTTGTCTGTTCTCCCCAGCCACACACATCGGCCTCATTAAGAATGTTCTTTATTTCTTCTTTCATCTCATCATCAATGTCGCAAAGAATATCCTCATCTTTCACCGCTGAAGTATCCTCAGGATTATATATATGACCTTTATCAAAGTCGAACACATAGTCCGGCCTCCAGCCAACATCCTTACGAGAGATCAAGATCACCTGAAGATTATCCAAATACTCAGGAAGACATTCTCCTGTTGTGAGCGCAACACCCGTATAATTTCCATCAAAGCTCAATGGATGCGGTTCAACGTATTTAAAACCGCAAGCTGTAAAAATGACCATCGTCAGAACTACTGAGGCTACAACTAAAACCTTCTTCATCATAATTCCATCCCATCCCTATTCAATAATTAGAATGTTTATAGTATATCAGCCTCAAGTCCAATTTAACAGAAAGGCATGTACAAAGCTTTATCTTCAGCTGTCCAAAAGTTTTATCCAACCCTAAACCGCATCCCCGTTTTCTTAATAAAATTAATCCAACCCTAAGTAAAATAGAAAGCCAGAATAAAGGCTCAAATACGGCCCAGGATCCTTGCCTGCACCGATTTTTTGAAGTTTAGACTCATAGGGATGGATTTATTTAAGTGCCTTTTTTCTTTTGATTATGCTAGGTTGGATTTTTAGAAACGTGTTTTTTATCTCCGTCATGAGGTTGGAAAAAGTTTGAGGGCAATAAAATGAGCATCTCATTTTCGAGATGCTCTTTCATATTGATCTTGTTTATCAGTTGCTAAGGAGGAAATAGAGATTGTCGTACCACGTCTCCGCACTTGGGCACTCTAATACTGCGGTTATCCAAGATGTAGGTTCCATCCAGTCTGAATCATAGAAGGTATCTTTGAAGATTACCGTATTGAATGAATCGGCATATCCGTCCTTGTAAGCATTGAATTCGTCTTCGCTGATCGCCTGATCGTTATACTTGTACACATATTCTTCGGTGTAGTCATCACTATCTTCATATGACAGATAGTAGCCGTAGAAGAGGTCGTTTACCTTAACCAGTTCATTACCCTTAACCTGATATTCGGTGTAGGATATCTCGCAGTTTTCATCACCCCAACCGGTGGTTATGATAATATTGCCGTTATCAAGTAAGATCGCATCTGCATTAAAGCCACCGCCTGCGTTAAGGATGGTGTTTTCTACGTGGAGCATCTCAACAACTTGTTTTGATGAAGCATCATAAGTAAAGAAACGCATATCTGCACAGAGAAAATAATCAGAATAAAATGAGCCTGTCTTTTCTTCATCAGATGAATACTGTATAACGAGCTCAGGAGCTCCGTCACCTGTTATATCAAGATAAGAGCAGGAGATCACAGGAGAATACTGTGTGTTCTCAAGAATTCGCATTGCTTCTTCATATTCATTCAAGATCTCGATATATGCAGAATTCCTTTCAGTCTCAGCAGCAGCTTTGGTAGCATAATCAGGATCTATCTGAGAAAGCAGATCCTTGCAGAAGATGTAGTTTCCTGAAGTAAAGAATGAACCTGGGATACTGCACCAGTCTCTTCCGAACAGATCCGTCATATTATATCCGTCTTCGAAAAATCTGGTAGAGTTTGGCATTAGAGGTATCGATAAGCGGCTAACATAATCCTGCTGAGCCGCATAAAAATCGTCTGGTGAAACAGTTTCTTCATTACACCATGCATCCGTTGACTCATAAGTATACTCATCGCTACCGCTTGTCATAACATCTTCAGGTATCTCCTCGTAGACCATCCAATTATTTATCTCATCATACTTGGTGCCGTCAAATTGATACTCTGTCATGGATTGAGTATAATATCCCATCCTTCCGTTCATGTTCGGTATAAGGATATTACCGTTATCGAGCATACAGACATCACATGTGCCATCCCATGAACCTGTCCTGGATTCGACTTCGACATCAAGGAGGCAATCTGCAGAATTTGTTGAACTGTTATAAGAATAGATAGCAATGTTGGCAAATACCGGATGGTCAAAATATGAAAGATCCATATCAGTATGATCATCATCGCTTACATATTTAAAGATCAGTTCGTTGATGCCGTCTCCGTTGATATCGATATAATTGATCGACGGCGTAGTACCTGAATAGGAATTGTAACTATTCTCGAAAAGTTTTATCTTACTTGAATAACTGTCAAGAACACTAACATATGCTTGATCTATATCTTCTTCTGTTGGACCTGCAGCTGTTGTCTCGACAGGCTCAGTCTCCGTTTCCATTGTTTCCTCAGAAGTCTCTTCGGTCTCTTCTACCTCAGTCTCTTCCTCATCGTCATCTCTATCCCTGTGTTTTCTTTTAGAAGATTTGTCGGAACAAGCAGTAACAAGCATTGTCATCATAAGAAATGCGGCACCGACTCGCAAAAGGTCTTTCTTAAATCTATTGATAGCCATTAGTCCCCCTCCTTCGACTTATCAAAAGTATCTGACAAATTACATTATACCACTTAGATGGGTTTGAGAGGCATGTCAGCGCTTCTATTGTCATTTCATAAACATCATGGTTATTTAATAAACAGATAAGGTTTAGGTAAGATATAATTAAAGGCAGAGAAGACTATTAAATGTATATTTATCTGGTCAAAACCCACAAGAAAGGAAGATATCCATGAGGATAAAAGAAACAAGCAAGGCCCGAAAAGTTTTCAGGGTCATATTAAAAGTATTGGGAATCATGCTGGCGGTTCTCGCTGTATTGATCGCAGTACTTGCAATAAGGAACATTTTCAAGAACAAGAGTGACAGAGCAGCATGTGAAAACGCTTATGGTCAGTACTATACGACTAAGAACGGAGATAAGATCAATTACACGTTCTACGATAGTGAATCTGATAAGGTTGCCGTGATCCTTCCGGGATACGGATGCGCATCAACCCATTATGAGTTCGATACGTTTGCTAATGAGATTGCAGATGATTACAAGCTCATCCTGATAGACCCGCTAGGATATGGTTTAAGTAGTGCAGCATCAACGCCAAGAACAGTCGAGAATTATTGCAGTGAGATACACGATCTCATAAACTCGCTTGGATATGACAGATACACTATCATCGGTCATTCGATCTCTGGTATCTACACTCTTTATTATGCGAATCAATACACAGATGAAGTAGAAGCTTTTATCGGAATAGACGCATCCGTACCGCATCAGGCTGATGCTGACACCTGGATGGCAAAACCTAAGAACACGGTCAGATTGTACAGGCTCATGAATATTGGTCTAGCTAAGACAGGTATCTATCGTACTTTAACCGAGCTTGGTGGAACAGAGCAATACGACACACAGATACCTACTCTATCCACGGATGAGAAAGAGAAATTCATGGAACTTACATGCTATACAGCAATGAATAAAACTCAGATGGATGAGATGACTTGGCTTGAGGATAATTTCGACAAGACATACAATCTGAAGTTCCCTGAAAGCGTTCCTGTTCTCTATGTGCTTTGCAAGAACAATGCGGAGATGATGCCGGAGTGGGAATCAATACATAAAGATCTTGTTACCAACCCTAAGAGTAAAGTTGTTGTTATCGAAGGTGAACACTATCTGCATTTCACCAACCTCAAAGGTCTGATTAATGAGATCGACAACTGGGATTACGAAGGATAAAAAAAAGGACTGCTTTGATTGAAGCAGTCCTTTTTGATTTACTTGTCACATGGTGAAATAAGACCCATCTCTTTGACTATATCATCGACTCGATCAGTTCCGTCTCCTGTCTTTGAAATACTTCTGATATATAGAACGTTGTTTCCGGAAATATACAGACCGTCGGCAAATGCCCTACTGTCTTCTTTGTAATAAGAGATTGAATACTCATATTCGTCGATCTTTCCTGAATCAGCGTCTTCATCATCTGAGATGTTTTCATCTAAGCTGTCGAAGATCTTCTGTGCTTTTTTCTCTTTTTCAAAAGTGAAAACAAACATCAGGATCTGACACTTGTCTTCAGTATTCGTATAGTAATATACGGTAGATTTTTCGATATCTGCATCAGGGTGCTGATTAAAGCGGTTAAAAAGGATATCATAGATATCCTGAGCATCGTCATCATCTTCAGAAGTGAAATAAATGCCGTCATCTTCTTCAGAATACATTCGGCTGACGGCACTGTATACGTCATCCAGATCATCAGTTTTTTCTGCACCGGTCTTCTCAAGAGCTGCGCAAAAATTCTCATGCGTTACCCTGTCCTTTTTGAACAACGAACATCCAGCTATTCCAAAAACCATGGAAGCGATCAGGATTCCCGCTACGATTGCATTTGTTTTCTTCATCTTCATATCCTCCCTTATATCAATCAGCAGTTACAAGTTTTGTAATTCCTCTAATGCTTCAGAATAAATATTCTGAGAAGTGATTCCTTCGTCACTGCGGAATCTTACTGAATATGCTGTCTTTAAAGTAACACTCATGTTGTCGACCGAGTTGATCGAATCTATCTTCTCTTTCAATCCTTCAGCAATATCGATGAGTTCCTGCTTGGACTTGGCGAATGTAAGGATCGCAAAGATAGTGTTGTCTACTCTTGCTGCAGCACCAGTCTGTCCTACTTCATCAACTATCTCTTCTGCTATTCTCTGAACTACACTTTCGGCAATATCAGGACCATAATCTTCCAATATACGATCTGATTTCAGGTTCTTGATAAGTACAACTCCGTAATCCTGCTTAAGAGATTCATACTGCTGTGAATAGTCTACCAGAGATTTTACAAACGAATAGATATTCATTAATCCTGTGCTCTCGTCAATGTCAGAATCGAAAGCTTCCAGACCGAACATATCCCTTGCTTCCTCTACATCAAAGATATATCCCATGATACCAACGATCTCTCCATTAAGATAGACCGGAAGTTTTGAAGTAATCGTATCGCGAGTAACTCCGTCAATGATGCTCTTACCAGGCTTTACAAGGTAACTGTTTCCTCGATTGAGGATCTCGTTTTCTTCACTGGCATATGATGGATCAGCGAAATAACATTTCAGATCTTCACCACACTTACCGATTATCTCATCGACAGAATCAAAGCCAAAGTAATCAAGGAAAGCCTTACTTGCACCTCGGAACTTTCTGTCCTTATCCTTCCAGAAAAACTTGATATTAGAACCCCACAGGATGTTATACCAGAGAAGTGAATACTCCTCAGGATTAAGAATACTACTCATGGAAGAACCATGATCGATGAGAGTCTTTGTAGAATTCTCCGTCAACGGCTTAATACAGTATAAGAATTCTTTTCCGTTTGATCCCGGCAAAACTAATACTGATGCTGTGACCCAGCGATAATTACCCTCTTCATTCTTTATTCTAAAAGCTTCCTCGATAACACCGAGATCGGTTTTGGCGATCCTTTCCCCCATGGTTGAAAAATCCATGAATTCGGAATATCTCTTCCTGTCGTTTGGATGAACACTGTTATTAGCCATCATCTCAGTTGACTTACGCATATCCATCTTCTCAGGTCCTTTGTAGAATCTGAATTTACCCAGGATAGGTGTAACTCTCTGCTCCTCAGGACAGAACAACAAAATAACGACAAAAAGATGAGAGAGTTCTCTAAGCTGATAATCCAATTCGCCTGTCTTCAGACTGTCATCACCGACTGACATGTTGGTAAGAGAAGCTTTTATCAAGTGAAGGCCATCATTCTCAGCGACCTCACAAGCCTTTAAGCGCAGATAATTGCCTCCGACAGAATAGTAGAATTCTTCCTGTCTCTTACTATTCGCCAAAAGATCCGCAAAACTACGGAATTTATAAAGAAGCGGAGAATCTTTCCTATATATTCTCTTATCGACTTCATCAAGATCCGGCAACTCATCAAAACACTGCAACTTATATGCATCATTCATGAACAACGTTTTGAAATTCTTGCCGTCGTAACTGATCAATTCCAAAGGAGAATCTGTACTTCTGACATGATACTCAGCCCTATCGTAGAAAGCATTCCACTTACGGCCTTCACAACTGATGTTCTTCTCCTTTATATTGGCAAGGGCATCTTCTAAAGGCATCGGCTTACCATAGAAATATCCCTGCAATTTGCCGCATCCGATCTCCTTTAAGAAATTAACCTCTTCTTCAGTTTCAACACCTTCAGCCAGAGTCTTGATGCCGATATCCTTCGCCATAGTAATTACTGATCTCATGATCGCCTTAGACTTCTCATTCATGGATGTAAGGAAAGACATATCCAGCTTCAATACATCGACATCGAAATCTTTAAGAAGATTGAGGGATGAATAACCGCTTCCGAAGTCATCCATCCAAACAGCATATCCGTGATCTCTGAACTTCTTGATGATATCCTGCATGAAATCGCCATCAGTTATCATCATGCTCTCTGTGATCTCGATATGGATATAATCTCGCGGAATATCATTCTTCTCTACTGCATTCTCAACGATCTCAAGCATGTCACAGGTCAGGAAATCCAGTCTGGACAGGTTGATAGATACCGGAACCATATCAAGCCCACTAGTGATCCTGTTATGGATGTCGCTACAAACTCTCTCGATCATAAAGATATCGAGTTTATATATCAGTTCGGCCTCTTCAAGAGTTCCGATGAATTGAGCAGGAGACAAAAATCCGTGTTCTGGGTCTATCCAACGCGCAAGAGATTCAAAGCCGCATAATTCTCCGGTAAGAGAACGGATAACCGGCTGATAATATACTTTGATCCAATCGTTAGCGATTGCATCATCTATAGAATTAGTTATATATTGTTTCAACACGATGCAAACACCCCATTTTCTAAGGCTAGTTTATCACAAAAACGAATGTATAACAAATATGTTTTACATTTTGAAAAGGTTACAAGTTATCGCACTTCGTTATCGTCTTTTGTTTTTGTCTTGAAATCCAACCACAAACTGTATGGGAGCATCCATACGCCCGGATCGAGCAAACACAGGAATGCGAGCCATTTGATCGGAGATAAGATAAATCCCAGAAAGATAAAGAATCCACCGACAAGCGGAACTCCCGAAACAAATCTATTACTTCGCTTACTGACGATCATCGCTCCGTAAGTCATAAACAAGAAAAATCCGCCTATTGAAGCAAGGATCGCTGCTACTATCCATTTTGTCGAGTTCGGCTCGTTGCTCCACATTGTGTTTACTTAACTCCAATTGAAATCACTAATCTTATCTGCATTTTAGCATAGTGCGGTATAATGAAATCAAAAAGGACGGCAAGATCCATTATGGCACTCGAAAAAAGCCTCTTGAACATCGAGAAGATGAGTGATCTTCTGGCAAGAGAATATGGTCTACATTTCAAAGATGCTAACCCGTTTGGTGTAGGATCTGCCAATTGCTTTAAGGTCAACTGCGAAGAAGGCACGTTTTTTCTAAAAGAATTCCAGAGTGAATATCTGATGAAAGATATCGAAAAAGAAGCTGCTCTTGTTGATTTTTTGTCCAAAAAGGGCTTCCCTGTTGCAAGTTTCAGACAAACGTTAAAAGGAAGTTTCGGAACTGAATATGAGGGTCATGTGATCAGTGTTCAGGATTTTATAGAAGGAAGATCTTACCTCAACGATATGCCTGTCAGTTACCTTCTTGAATGCGCTGAGTATCTTGGAAAACTTCACACGTTAATGCAAGGTTATGAGCTGAACAGTTTTCTTGATGAGAAGTGGCTGGCTAAGTTCTCTGAAGAAAAGTCAGCTTCAAACTATGACAGACTCCTTGATGCGCTTGAGAAGCAATCTGATGATCCAAACTATGAAAAGATCCGTGATGACCTTCTGTTCAGAAAATCTCTCGCCTGCCGCGTTAATGAACTGAAATCGTATTTTATAGGAATAACATATAAACCAACTCATGGAGATTATACTGCGTGCCAGTTGATATGCGTTGATGATCATATAAGGGCCGTTATCGATTTCTCATCTGCATCAACACTACCTGCGATCTGGGAGATAATGCGTTCTTATGTTCAATCATTCGGGCACTTCGATCTTAACGAATTCACTGAATACGTTAAGCAGTATCTTAGGTTTTCGGATCTATCTAGAAGAGATCTTGAAGCCATGCCATATGTATATCTTTTCCAGTTATCACAGAGTCTATATGGTTACGAGGAATATCTGATCACCAAAAGCGAGAACAGAAATAACCTTCTTGAATATGCTATATGGCGTACGAATATACTTAAGAGCATCGAAAGGCAAACGTCTGAGATATCAAGAACACTTACAAGTCTTCTTTAATTATTTCGCATAGCGGAGGACGAGAATGAAAAGAGCAAAAACACTTATTTCTGTATCACTGATATTTGTTTTCTTACTTCAACTTGTTTCATGCACGCATTCAACGACAACGTCTTCCGAAACATCCGTAACTGAGAATACGACTACGGAAGAAGAGCCTCAAGAGATCAGTGAGTTCACCATGTTTTCGACACTTTGGGGGATCGAATCTTCTTCTGACGGAGAGATCAAGAAACTCATCGCTGATAAGACCGGTGTTCTTGTACATGAATCATTCATTAGCGGAACAGACTGGAATTTTAATACACTTATTGATGATATGTTAGCGCTGCCTGACGACAGTATTCCTGACATTATCTATACGACTTTTGACGCACATAAGCTTTATGAGTCAGGAAGAGCGGTTGCCTGGGATCAATACCTTGAGAAATATCCAAGGCTTAAAGAACTTCACACAGATGAAGAATGGGATAAGTTAAGACAGGAAGACGGACACATCTACTGGGCTGATTTCGAAGATTGCTTCAAGGACAAAGACACTTCTGTCACACATATAGGCGATGCATTCTGGATCCAGGTCCGCGTTCTCGAATGGGCAGGATATCCTAAGATCGAGACGCTTGACGAATACTTCGATCTTCTCGAAAGATACTCAGAAGAATATCCTGTGCTTCCTGACGGAACTGAAGTTATCCCTTATGCTTGCAGCATGGAAACAGTTCCAGGAAAGCCAGCTATGTATATGGAAGGCTACCCTGATAATGATTTCGCGATCGTAGATAACAATAACGGTGATCCTAAGGTTATCGACTACACTACATCCGACACTTCAAAGAACTATTTCAAGAAGCTTAATGAGGAATATGAGAAAGGCGTTTTGACTTCATATCCTCAGGGTCAGTTTAATTCTTATCGTGAAGATATCTCGTCAGGACGAGTTCTTGGTTTTTTCGATAATTACAGTGCAATAGCGCAGTTTACTGATACATTCAGCAAACCGCGCACTGATGTGGACGGACATAAATTCTATCTTTCTGAACTCGGATATGATTATGTACCGCTCGGCCTTGTAAGCCAGAAAGGTATGAAGCAGCAGTATCACAGTTATAACGTGATGAATGATGACTGGGGTCTTGTGGTCATGGATAAATGCAGCGATCCTGATAAGGTATTCGAATTCTTCGATGCGCTTCTTGATCAGGAGATACACGACCTTCGTTTCTGGGGAATCAAAGATGTTGATTATCTCGTTGATGACAACGGCATTTACTACAGGACTGAAGAGATGAGGAACAACTGGTCAGATGATCATTACTGTGCAGATCACGTCTGTAAATATCTCGGACTTCCTCACTGGCACGGAATGAGGCCTGAAGGTTTTAATCGCATGATATCAGATGAACAGCCGTCTGAATTTAAGGCAACATTGCCGGCGCCTGTTGCCAAATGTCTTGATGCCTATGCTGCTGATAACTTTGTTGAGATGCTCGATTCTGAGATCTGCGATCCTTATCCATGGTATCCGCTCGGAACATGGATCGAAAACATGGACAAAACGTCGCCATATTACAACACCTTCAACGAGATAAATAGTTTCAAAGAGGAATGGTTCAATCTACTTATAACGAGTTCTGATTTCAACAAAGAATGGGAGACATTCATCTCCGAATACAGCAAGCTTGAAACACAGGGTCTCTTCGATGCTGCTCAAGAAGAAGTCGAAAACAGACTATGAGTTTTCCTTGTCTCTTCTAATCGTCTCGATGATCTCAGAAAAGATAGCATCTCTATCAACTGATGTATCGAAAACACGAAAACCATGAGCAGTCAGATCCTTCATCATTTCCTGATTATATGAGACAGCTTCTTCAGCAACTTGTCTAAGTTCTTCATCAGATAAGTGATACGTCCAATCGTTCTCTGTATCATATCTTCTGAAATCCGAATAAAACTCATCGGCAGTTTTATTGCATTGTACCAATCCGATCCGAATGAATTGTTCATTCGGATCTTTTATATTGTATGATCGGATTATTGAATCGATCTTATCAAAATCATAGTAAGCACCTTCAAGGATAAAGTTATTATCCTCAACTGCTCCGTGACTATAACCAAGCGCACTGCGACCGTCAGGAGATGAGAACACACCAAGAAAATTACCTAGGAACGGCGCAATATTCTCAGTTGTCTTATCTCTGTTCCAATTAAGCCTGATATCCAAATCAGGATATGCATTCTCGAAAACTGCAACCAGCTTATCGATACTTATAACAAACGAGTTAAACTCATTATTAAGCAATCTCGCAAGTGTGCTCTTCCCTGACCTGCTAGGTCCTACAATGATTATATTTTTAGACTGATACATAAGCACCTGCCTGAGCTTTCCACATGTCGGCATATTTACCGTTCATAGCAAGAAGTTGTTCGTGGTTACCCTCCTCAACTATCTTTCCGTTTTCGAGCATGAAGATGTGATCTGCGATCCTCGTCGTCGACAGACGGTGTGAAATGAAGATAACTGTTTTGTCACCTGTTGCACCTAGCATAGCATGGTTGAGCTGATACTCTGCTATAGGATCAAGTGCAGATGACGGCTCATCAAGAATCATGAGGCCTGCTTCTTTGTAGAATACTCGCGAGATCGCGAGCTTCTGCGATTCACCGCCTGAGAGGTTCAGACCTTCTTCGTCGAACTCAGTTGTGAGCATCGTATCAAGACCTGATGACAGCTCCATGGCTCTGCTATATAGACCACTCTCTTTAAGTGAAGTTATGATCTTATCTTCATTAGCGTTTTCGAGAGGTCCAAGAACAACATTTTCCCTGACGCTTCCGGCAAAGATATTGAAATCCTGGAAGACGGCACCTATCGAGTCGCGGTAAGATTCAAGATCATATTTCTTTATGTCGAGACCATCGGCTTTGATGGTACCTGATGTCGGATCATAAAGACGCATCAGAAGCTTAACGAGAGTTGTCTTTCCTGCACCATTATAACCAACGAGAGCGATCTTGCGGCCAGGCTTGATGTAAAGACTTATATCGTTAATGACACTCGGAGTATCAGGCTTGTATGAGAATGATACATTCTCGAGATCGATCCTCTTAGCATCCTTAGAAGCCTTCTCTTCTCCTTCGGAAACGATCTTAGGTTCAGTACCAAGGAAGTCTCTGATCTTCTGGATGTAAAGGCTTGTCTCACACGAAGCAGGATATGTCTCAGTAAAGACATTCATACTGTGCTTGAGTCTTCCGAAAGAGTTGTAAAGGATAGCGAGCGTGCTTATCGATATATTCTTCGTAACGACAACCATGAGGATCAGATAAGTGATATACAAGGTATCGCAAACAAAGAAATTCGCGATGTGTTTCCTCATGAACTCGATGAAGAAACGCTTCCTTGCATACTTCTTATCAGTAGCAACGATCTCTTCTGATGCCTTGTCGAATCTCTTATACATTATGCCTGCTACGTCAGGGTTCATGCGAAGTTCCTTGGCGTAATCGTTTAGATAGAAGATACGCTCGATGTATGTACGCTTACGTTCTGAAGGATTCCTCTCGATCCTTACCTTGTAGTTTACCTTGATGAACATCTGGTTAAACACATAACTCATGATAAATGAAGCGAATACAAAGAGTATCGACGGCTTATCCTTCAAGATGAAGTAGATACCGTTAGATAAGAATGCCGTCAGGCCACTCAAGATATTGATGACAAGTCCCTCAACCTTATCGATCTGGTTATCGACTTCAGAGATCGCAAGCACCTGCGAGTTATAGAACTCCGGATCGTCATAGCATGCCAGATCGACCTTGGCAGCTCTCTCATAGAGCATGACCTTGATCTTCTCTTTTACCTTAGGGCGCTCTTTCTCCATGATGTAATCGCCAGAGAAAACAGTAAAGAGCATTCCGAGCGTGATCGCAACAGCAAGGATAACGATAACCGCAGCTACTCGCTCAAAAGGGTATCCCTTCTCAGCAGCTTCAAGTACATAACCTATTCCTACCGTATGTTCGAAAAAGATCGACAACTGTCCTCTGATCGCATCGATCGCCGGTATGATGACAAAGGCAGGTGAAGCTTTGAGCATCAATTTCAACAGGAATAAGTTATTCTTCAAAACAACAGAGACCGGCTGTTTGGTCTTCTTGTCCTTAGTGCTCATAAGATCACCTCCTCTTCGTTTTCTATTGCAAGGTAGTTCATCGCCTGTCGCTTATACATCTCGCAGTATTTACCTCCGAGAGCGATGAGTTCCTTATGTGTGCCTTCCTCGATAAGACAGCCGCCCTCGAGCATGAGAACACGGTCACAGTTCTTAACAGAAG
>JAGCGE010000327.1 GCA_017649745.1 Clostridiales bacterium
GTCCACAATCCACAGTCTTAAGAAGTTCTGTAAAAGATCCTCTGTCATCACAGTTCATTTTGAGATCAAAAGCAACCTTCTCCTTAGGAAGATAACTCAAATACATTGAGTAGAGTTTCTTCTCAAAGGAACCATTCGGAATAGATGGCATAACAAGTGTCTGCGGCTGATCATGAAACTTATTCAAACATTCCACAATATATCCTAATGTTGCTTTATGAGTAACAGGACTATAACAATATTTACCATCTTCTTTAGCTACTGCATTTACACCGTCAAATTCACAGTGATGCTCCTTGCCTTCTAAAGCATCAAACATTTCCTCAACAAGATCATCTATAAAGAGCAGTTCCAACTCAACAGAAGGATCATTAACTGTTATAGGAAGATCATTTGCTATGTTATTACAGAAAGTTCCGACTGCAGAATTGTAATTTGGTCTTACCCACTTACCCACAAGATTCGGAAATCTATAGATCAACACTCTTACGTCATTATCTTTGCCGTATTCGAAGAATAGATCTTCTCCAGCCTTTTTACTCAGTCCGTATTCAGACGTACCAAACCTTCCTGCTAAAGTTGCTTGAATACTGCTTGAAAGCATAACAGGTGCCTTATTATCATGTTTCTTAAGAGCATCCAAAAGTTGAGAAGCAAAACCAAAGTTTCCTTCCTGAAACTCCTTTGGATCTTGGGGTCTGTTGACACCAGCAAGATTAAAGACGAAATCCGCTTTGGAGCAATACGCATCAAGTTCCTCCGCGGAAGAATCTATATCATATTCAAGTATTTCATCTATAACTACGTTAGGTCTTGTTCTATTCTTTCCATCTCTGATGTTCTTAAGATTCTCAACGAGATTTCTTCCAACAAAACCAGCTGCACCTGTAACAAGTATTTTCATTAGCAACCTCCATATTCGCCTTTAATCATAAGCTCTTCTAATTCGTTTGAGTTCATTGTTAGAAATAGTTTTCCCGTCCTTAGCTTTTATGTATTCAACTAAATCAACAATTTTATAAACCTTTAATTGATAACTGTCACTATTAATCTTAGTCTTAGCAATACTATAAATCATCGACATATCGCTATCCTCAGAAAGAATTATAGGGATATTCTTAAATAATGCCAATAAAATAATATGAACATCACCCAAACTTGAACCCGAAAATCTTATATTAAAAACATCTGTTTCTTCTTCCAACCTATGCATCTTATCAGCTTTAATCGAATCACACGAAACCAACCTCGCATAAAACTCATTATATATCTCAATAAACAAGCCACTATAATATTTTCTAAATGCATCTGAAGATAAGAATTCTGTATATTCAATTACCCGACAGTTGTTCTGTTCTAGATTTTTCCTCATACGAGATGTAATACCCATTTCATTCTCATAAGTATAAGGATGAACTAACAACTCAAAGCCTGCCTCATCAATTAGAGTGCGAAAATCTGGTGATATTTCAGTTCCTTTTTTAAACTTACTAAGGAAACAAGTGTCTACTATAACCTTAATCAACCTTAGCTCCTGAAAAACGAATATTGTACTTTTCGTTATAATTTATATCATTAATATCGAAATCTTTTTTTATCTTTTCTATCAACGATTTATTGATCTTCGGATTTTTTGTAGCTTCATCGAGCAACTCACGCAAACCTGATATGGTTTTTATTCCAGTGTTGCTATTTATCAATCTGTTCTCGTCTTTTTTTAGTAAATTAATTATTTTTTCCAAATCGACTTTTTCCTTGCTTAAAAAGAGATTGGCATCTTCATCAATTGCATTTACCTCATGAAGTCGTTTTCTTACTGCATTAAATGGTGACATAAACCGATCCATTAATCTTGCAATTAGTTTCAGCATCTCAAGAACGGAAACTGAGTTTCTAATCCCTAATTCATTAGCTATACAATTAGTTTCTTTTACAAATTTACTTTCTGGCATCAAAAGTTCAGCGGCAAATCTATCAATTACTTTTTCTTCAAACCGCTGATCGTTAGGATCCAAATTCATCTGTCCATCAAGCATAGCGCAAACTTCTTCATAAACATTTAATATATGACCCAATTCATGAGCTGCCGTAAACACCTGTTGTTCAACAGTTTTATCAGTATTAATGTAAACAAAATCCTCGAGATTATTGTTTACTATTTTTTTTATGTGAAATCCTCTATTCTTTTCATTTTCCAGAGGATAATAAATAACTGTACACTTACTCTCCAGGAGATCAAAAATACCATCTTTAATTACATCTTCAAAACTACCATTTCTAATTACGGTATCTGATATTTGCTGAATACATTTTTTTACACTTTCAGAAATAACACATTCATCTTTATTCATCAGAATCTCCTCATAATAAAAGCTATACGCACGTATAGCTTCCGAATATCAAATCTGTTCTTTTAATTCAATATACTCATCCAATAAATCTACAATCTGATATAAATGTTCTTCACTACTAAACTTTTTGTTATATTCCAATCTTGGCAAAAGACAACTGCTATCTGGCTGAAATGACATTAATTCTTCTAGCGTTGTGTCAAACAACTGCGATATTCTTTCAATTTCTGTTGGCGCAAGAAATAATCTTCCTTCAATAAATCTATTGATATCTCGAATCGAAAATCCAATTCTTTGAGCTGCATCTTCGATAGATAAATTGTTTTTGACAATGATATGGTAAAATCCAACACCAACACGTTGTGACATTTTCATCATAAGATCACCTCTTTCTTTTGTCCCGATTCATTTTAGTGGATGTA
Organism: Clostridiales bacterium; assembly: GCA_017649745.1. The sequence continues at coordinate 2,774 of JAGCGE010000327.1, forward strand.
TTCTACAACACTTCATGTACAATAATCAACTATCCTTACGCCAAACCATCTTATTAACAACACCGACATAGGACTGAATAATCTTTACAACCTTATCTGATACATTCTCATCAGCATAATCAGGAACTGGGATTCCATTATCACCGTTCTTGACCATCTCAACAGCTGTATCAACAGCTTGTAACAACCCTATTGTATCAATTCCGGAGAGAATGAAGCATCCTTTATCAAGAGCTTCTGGACGCTCTGTAGATGTACGAATACATACTGCCGGAAAAGGATTGCCTATCGAGGTAAAGAAGGATGATTCTTCTGGCAAAGTTCCAGAATCAGATACAACGGCAAAAGCATTCATCTGTAAGCAATTGTAATCATGAAATCCCAATGGCTCATGTTGGATAACTCTCTTATCCAATTCAAAACCTGAAGCTTCCAACCTTTTCTTAGAACGCGGATGGCATGAATAAAGAATTGGCATATCATACTTATCCGCCATCTTGTTAATAGCTGTAAACAATGAAACAAAGTTTTTTTCTGTATCAATGTTTTCCTCGCGATGAGCAGATAACAATATATACTTGCCTTTCTCAAGTCCTAACTTTGAATGGATATCTGAAGCTTGTATCTTCTCGAGATTCATTCTAAGAACTTCTGCCATAGGAGAACCTGTTACATATGTCCTTTCCTTAGGAAGACCGCAATCAGCTAAATAACGACGTGCATGCTCAGAGTAAGCCATATTTACATCAGAGATAATGTCCACGATTCGACGATTAGTTTCTTCTGGAAGACACTCATCCTTACAACGGTTTCCAGCCTCCATATGGAAGATAGGGATATGTAATCTCTTAGCACCAATAACAGACAAACAACTATTAGTATCACCAAGAACCAAAACAGCATCTGGTTTAAGTTCAAACATCAACTGATAACTCTTAGCTATAATATTTCCCATTGTTTCACCAAGATCTGCACCAACGGCTTCCATATAAACCTCTGGATCTTCAAGTTCAAGATCCTTGAAGAAGACGCCATTGAGGTTGTAATCATAGTTTTGTCCAGTATGAGCGAGTATGGTATCAAAGTACTTTCTGCATTTCTTGATAACAGCAGCAAGACGAATGATCTCCGGACGAGTACCTACTATGATCAAGAGCTTGAGTTTTCCGTTATTTTTCCAATTTGCCATATATACACTCCTTAAGCCTCTACAGCATGAGGTCTACCCTCAAGCTCTTCTCTGACATAGTCAGTAGTCATAATCTTCTTAACTACACCATCGACATCAAGGAGGTTAGTATTGTGTGAAGTATATGCCTCCTCGCCTTCAGTTAATACTTCTCCATCAACATAAAACTTATCGTAATTAAGACTTCTTCCATCTGGAGCAATACGGAAATAGTTGCCCATGTCTGTAGCACGAAGTCTTTCTTCTCTTGTCATTAGGGTTTCATAAAGTTTTTCTCCATGACGAGTACCAATTATTTTTGTTTCTGTCTCTCCAAACACCTTCATAACGCCTTTAGCAAGGTCTCCAATTGTAGAGGCATCTGCTTTCTGAATAAACAAATCACCAGGTTCAGCATGTTCGAAAGCAAAAGCAACAAGATCTACAGCCTCGTCAAGATTCATCAAGAAACGAGTCATATTCGGATCAGTAATAGTGATAGGAGCACCTCTCTTGATCTGATCAATAAACAACGGAATAACGGATCCTCTAGAACACATTACGTTACCATATCGTGTACAGGACAATACCGTTCCACCCCTCTCAAAAGCCTTCTGAGCTCTTGCCTGAACAACTTTCTCTCCTACAGCTTTTGTCATTCCCATCGTATTAATTGGATAAGCCGCCTTGTCAGTAGAAAGAAATACTACTCGTTCAACATTGTTCTCAACAGCAGCTGTAATAACATTATCTGTACCTATGATATTTGTTTTTACAGCTTCCATAGGGAAGAACTCGCACGAAGGTACTTCTTTAAGTGCCGCAGCATGGAAAACAAAGTTTGCACCAAACATGACATCACGAACAGAATCAAGATTTCTGACATCTCCGACATAGAAATTGACTTTATTGCAGTGCTCTGGAAACTGAGCTTGTATGGTATGTCTCATCCAATCCTGTTTCTTTTCATCACGACTTATGATGCGAATTTCACCTATATCTGATGAAAGAAAATGTTTGAGAACAGTGGAACCAAAGGAACCCGTACCTCCAGTTATTACTAGTATCTTGTCTTTAAATGCTTTGTTAATAATCATTATGATTTTCCTAACCTTTTTATTGTTGTTTTCAAATACCTGTGTTCACTTGTTTAAGGATGTTAATTGTTCTACTAATTCCGTTTTGAATATCATATTTAGGTTTCCAACCAAGATTCATCAGTTTTTTTCCATTAAGTCTTGCTTTTGTTGCCTTACTATAACCTGATGCTTCAACATCATTAGGAACCTCAAACACCACATTTTTCTCATTAATGCTTGAAATTATCGAGGCGAGATCCCTTAATAATATGTCACTATGCTCCTCTGCTATATTGTACGCCTCTCCTGAATCTCCGCAAAGCATAATATACAACATACCCGAGACAGAGTCGGCCATATATTGGTAACTGTAATACTGTGTGCCTTCAGATTTTAAAATAATATCTTTTCCCAGAATACCGTTTATAATAAACTGACTAACAGCTTTGGTATCAGTCATCAACATAGTTGGTCCATAAGAACGTGTAAAACGCGGAATAACAACATCTAATCCTTTTTGAGCCATATAAGCTTGACAAAGAGCTTCACCACATCTTTTGCTTTCTGGATATCCTGCTCTCAAAGTGTTTGAATTAATGTACCCGCAATAATCCTCATCAAATAGTTCAACATCTCTTCTGTTTTCTCCATAAATCTCATTAGAAGAAGCAAATATGAAACGAGAAGCGCTATGTGAAACTGCTAAATCTAACATATTCTGCAAACCAACAATATTAGTTGTAATCGTCCCTATAGGATCTGTTGCATACTGCATCGGATGAGTATTTGATGCAAGATGCAAAACATATTCTACCTTGCCCAAAGAATTCTCATTAAAAGCTTTATTTACATCATATTGAATAAAGTGAAAATGAGAATCATTATATTTTTCCCCAAACCTTTTTTCTACTTTATCCCTGTTGCGCCCTAATGCATATACTACACAATTCAAATTAGAAGAGGTGTTTTTCTCTAGAATTACATCTACAAAAAAACTCCCAATTAGTCCAGTTGTGCCAGATAATACAATACTTTTATTCTGAAGTTTTTCCCATGGCAAAGGTAATTCTGCCACATATCGGATATCCTCTTTGTACAGATCACAATCATATAAATTCATATTAATCCCCTCCAAAATATCTATATCATATGCCTATCTTTAAGTTTAAAGAAACGAAGAAGAAAAGTCTTTAGTAATTCACTTTGTTTTACAAACCATAAAACTTTGTTTTCACTATCTTTATTTTGTCTCATTATAGTCGCCATATCATAAATTGGATTATAATCATCTTCAAATATCGAAGCATTAGAATCATATCCTGTAAAACGTTCACATCTTTTTGCCAGTGGTTCAGCAAATTCCTTATATTTCTCAGGATTTCGAGGTGGATTATTTACGTCGTATGAATATTCATCATTTATAAAATCACTAATCTTAACCCAATTAAACAGTCCTTCTAACCCATCAAAACGTGAAGACCGTTCTTTGTCTTCGTATTCTAAAACACAAACTGGAGTTCCAAATGCAATGGTAACTACACAATAAGCATTATGATAAAGAAACAATGTATACTTAGCAAGTTTAAAACGATCTTCTGTATTAAAACAAACATTCTGATGTCTCGAAATGGATAACACTTTTTTATCAGTGCGTTGTTTTATTGTTTCAACTACTTCTTCCGGAACATCAACACATAATATATAGTCGTCAAAAAACTTGTGTTTCAATTCTGTATTTGGTAACAAAGTCGTCGTTAAACAGCCACTAAAATACGCATTTATCCCTGCAGATTGCAAAAAAACAGCTGTTCCCTGATCTCTGCATCCAATTGGTTCATTTTTCTTAAAATGATCAAATACTTCGCCCTTTAAGAAACTTCGGTTTCGCAGAGTATATTTCAAATGAAACGAAACATATAATGGTTCTATAGAAGATGAAGGAGGGAATGTATTCTTCTTGTGTAGCCAATAATGATTCATTATTACTTTAACGGGTTCATCATACCAAAAGTTCTTTGTATTTTCTCTATGAACATACACATCAACCTTTGGAATGAATCTCATTGCGGCTAAACACTGAATCTCGTCACCAATGTTAATTGAAGATGTCTGTAGCAATCCATATTTCATATCCATAACTCCTATTTTAACCAATTGTCTTTATCAGATTTTAAATATGCCTTGAACAGTTCAAGGTCATCTTTAGTTGTTAATTTGATATTTTTCTCCGAACCAGCTGCAAAATACAATCTAACGCCAAGCTCAACCATCATTGTATTCGTATAATGTGATCCATAGATGCCAATTTCTTTTTCATATGCTTCGTGATATTTAGAATCAAGAAGATCAAATCTATATGCTTGCGGAGTAGAAACTCTTCTAAGAGTTTCTCGAGGTATATACTTAGTAGTGCTAATCTCATCATCAATAACAAAGATCTGCTCATTATATGGAAGAGCAGTCACTGCATTACCATATTGATTAGCTTTAATTATTACATCCGTTAATACAGTTTCATCAACCAATGGTCTTATACCATCGTGAACAACTATCACATCACTATCAGAAACTTTTCCTTCCAAATTGTAAACACCATTGCGAATTGATTCTTGGCCAGTCTCACCTCCAGAAACTACCCACTTGAGTTTAGTAATCCCAAACTGCTTAGCATATGCCCAAAGAACATCATGCCAACCATCAATGCAGACCACCTCAATAGCGTCTATTTGAGGATGTCTTTGAAAACCTTCAAGTGTATAGATTAAAACAGGTTTGTCATAAACATTTATAAATTGTTTAGGAATATCCTGTCCCATTCTAGCACCAGACCCACCGGCAATAATAATAGCAATCGTCATATAATCACTCCTTCCAATGAGCACTAAATGAATGATGAGAAATTCGTTTCTCTTCAGGAGGTAGAGCCATATATTCACCATACATTTTGCTCAAAATCTTATCATATTCTTTCGGGACCAAATATTTTTTGTTTTCAAATTCAAGTTCTGTAACTTCATCAAAACACTGGATATCAAACAATTCTTTTTTTCCATAAGTGAAAACAGAAATATCACCAATATGACTACAGTTATTCTTATCGTTTTCATATAGAGATGCCAGATCACTAATTTTATCAATTATGTGATTAATTGAGATTGGGAACAATAATATATGCGAAACAGAAACAATTAGATTTTTAACAACACTACGCTCTTTATTCCATCTCATGTTCTTAAGGGCTAGCATTTTCCTATATTTATCGATTTCCCTATTTAATTTATTAAATTGGATATCATCATCTGGAATATAATCCATAGGAAAAACATCAACATATACTCCGATTTTCATATTAGTACTAACTGCTTCTATCATTTCGGTTCTAGTATCAATTACTTTTCCTGAAGCTAAGTAATACTTCTTATCTATAGAGTGATTAATAGCTTTATAGTATGTTCCCTGAGAATTAAATGAATCAAAAAAAACATTGTAATCTTCTCTTTTCATACAAACATCAATATCATCATCCCAAGGAATATAACCTTTGTGTCTCACTGCACCTAATAGAGTACCCGCAAACAAATAGTAATTGATTCCGTTTTCACGACAAAAACTGTCAATCGAATCTAATATTTCCAATTGTATTTTTCGCAATTCAATATTGTCTATATTATTCATGAAAAGCAATTCCTAAACCTTTCTTCCAACTCATATATAGTTACTCTTTTCACACTGCCTTTTTCTTTTTAAGTTTACTAAAAATGGATTCTTTCATTTCTATTACTGTTTCATTTTTCAGCAACAACAGGGTGAAAAAATAAATGATTACACTAGCAAGAACCGCTGTAATTAGACAAATCCTATAATCACTGATTGTATGAGTCACGATCAAACATACGACAGCCACACCTAAACAACCTAGTAGAATTGAAAACATATATCTAAACTTAATTAAAATAGATGCTCCGTGTTTATAAGAACATACAATAACCATGAGGATTTCTGAAAGCAATGTAGTTACAGCTGCTCCAATAATTCCCCAAAATGGTATAAAAATGAAGTTGAGCAATATATTTAACAATGCACTACTCACTGTTCCTGTCAAATACTGCTTATCTCTTTTTTGAGTAAGTAATACTCCATTAGCAAACAAACAAGCTAGAACAGCAAAAGCCAAAGATACGCTAAGCACTTTAAGTGACTTATCACCAGAAACATATTCAGGTCCACTAGCGAATAGTATAATCTGTTTACTTAATATCATTAATCCTATTACTGCCGGGAAAATGAAAACTAACAACATTTTTAGCAAATTGTTGATCAACTTATTAAACTCTTTTTTATTGCCTGCTCCGGCATATGCTGATAATCGTGGTAGTGCTACAATAGTTATCGCATTTATCACTTCTTTCACTATCAGATATATCTTTGAACATATACTATATATTCCCACATCCGATTCAGATACAAATTCTTCCAAAATAACAACATCAGAATTAACATAGACCGTAGTAGCAATTGAATTAACAAATAAAATCAGTATTGGAACTATATGAAGTTTGAAATCCAAATGCAGAGTTGGCTTAATTTTTACATAACGACGAACGTAGAACACATTCAAAACATTTCCACCATATGAAGCAAAAATACTAATCAATGCATAATAAATATAATCTTTAGGCGATCTGACCAGAACAAACATCAATATAAGTGCCACAATATGAATTATGATATAACGTATAGTAATATACGCATAATCCTCAAAAATCACATTAATCCATTCAGTGCCAATTGCCTGGAGTAACATCATAAGGCTTTGGCAGAGTAGCAAATATCGAATATCAAATAACTTATTGAACCCTAAAATAAAGCATATCAACACGATATAGGAAAGAATCATGGATATACAATTAATACTGAACAACTGATTAGCTAGCTTATTTAGTTTTGCCTTATCATTCCTAACTCTTCCTCCCTCACGAATCGCATAATTGCTTATTCCCAACGAACTAAAAAGGAGGAAAAAACTCAGTACAGAAAAACCATAGTTTACGCTTCCGTATGCTTCGGATTTCAGCACCCTCGCTACATAAGGAATAGTAACTAAAGGAAAAATTACCCCTAGGATTCTTTTAATAACATTTAATAAAGCGTTAACTTTAATTGATCGTTTCTCGCTCACGTTTTACCTCGAAAAGCATGAAATAAAATCTCTAAAAGAACTTCTAAATCCATACTGATATTTCTTATAGTCTCCATTTAACTGATGTCTCATTACAATTTTAATGGATCTAAGTAATCCGCTATTTTCAATCATCGTTAAATCGTGCCAAAATTCAATACATCCATTTATTTCCTTATTATACTTAGGTGAATCAACATCATTTAGAGCTTTGTATCTTATATACTCTTTTGTTCTTACTCTCTTTAAAACTTGAAAATTTTTTAACCAAGACTGAATCTTAGCCTTAACATTTCTTTCCCTAGTACCAACAACATTATTAGAATGTTGTCTATACCTAAATGTTTTATTATTAATAGGAACAATAGAATCATTTAATGAAGCAATAATTGCGAACCAACTATCATGTAACCAACCATCTGGTATCCGTCCTGCTATGTGAATTATATCTTTTGATATCATCATAGCTGCTCCTGTTACTACACAGTGATTCAAAAGAACTTTTGTCATATTGGATGAATTAGTAAAATCGAACAAATATGATTTCCATAAATCACCAATCACTGTTTCTCCGTCAGAATCCACAATATATCCGTTACTGAAATAAAGTAATTTCGAACTTCTTCCTGCTTCTTTGCTGAAGATTTCGACTTTGTTTAATTCCCATATATCATCCTGATCACATGTAAATATGTAATCGCCTTGAGCCTCCATAATTCCACTATAGAAGTTCTCAACTACCCCGACATTCTTGTTTCTTACTATAAATCTATAAGGGATACCTGATTCTTTTAGTATTCCATCTGCAATATCGACGGTTTGATCTGTCGAATTATCATCACACAATATAATTTCGTCCACTTTTCTTGTTTGAGCGACAATACTTTTCAACTGATCAGAAATGTATTTCTCTCCATTATAAGTACAAACGACAACTGATACCTTCATTAATTCCCCTTCACAACACAAACAATATCTGCCAACCAACTAGTAAACTTAGGATAGTATTTTACTTTCGGCAACAATTTAATCAATCCAATAATTGAACTCGCATTCATATATTTTATTCTGCTATCTGTCACACTAATATATCGATTAAACCATTCGATATTCTCTTGAGGAATATCTGATACATTCTCTATTAGAGAAACTGCTACTTTTTTTCGATTATTAATCATTTTAACTCGACCAGATAATAGTCTAGGATTACTTGGTGTGTTAGTATTTGCATGCCGAACTTGGGTAATCAAAGCATCATTATATATATAAGCTGTATTTCTGGCCAAACTAACATCCCAAAGTACTCTATCATGGGCAACAATATCATTCCATACTAAGTTAAAATACTTTACTAGGTTATGCTTAAAAGCCATCGTGCATCCTGGACGAATAACATCATATGTGCTTCCTTTAAGCGAAACTTTTTCCAAAATATGATTTCCTATTTTCTTTGTTGAGTTTTTAATCAGTGTATTATCATTACCCACATATTCAACTAAGTAATTAGTAACAATAAGTTCGATGTCTTTCTTAGAAGATAAGGCACCAACCAACAGTTCTACTTTATCTTCTTTCCATTCGTCATCCTGATCGGACAAAAAAATATAATCGCCGCTTGCTGCATTTATTGCTTGAGCAAAATTTTTTCTCCATCCTAAATTTTGAGAATTAATATGTACCTTCCATGTGTTTAAACCGTTTTTTTGGATAAAACTCTCAACTATTTCAACAGTGTTATCACTTGATCTATCATCAAAAATCAAAACCTCATCCGGTTTCAATGATTGATTTAAAATGGATCTTAGTTGTCTCATAATATATTCTGATCCATTGTATGTAGTCATCACTATAGATATAGACATAATTACTTTCCTATAAGTATTAATTTGATTTTTCCGAATTAATAGTTTTATTATTTATTAATGTAATGAAAAACAGAGGAATGATTTGATATGTTGTTATTATGTAATGGTATGAAATGCCTGTAGCAATTATAGACAAAAGCACACCCATTAATAGTATATTAATCTTCTCATCATCCTTATTTCTCAGAACAAAAAAGGATTTTCCCAACAAAATTAAATATACCAACAATCCAACTATTCCAACATCAAACAAATATGAAAGGTATGTACTTTCAACATCAAATACACCTTGAATAGCCGCTTCTGGGAAATCATAATATGCATATCCAGATGTGCCCAAGCCAGTTCCGAAAAAAGCAAATGGCAATCTTCTATATAATTCATTAAAAACATTCAAATAATATGTTCCTCTAGTCGACTCGGACGCATTTCCATAAACATCAAGAACTCGACTTAAAAATCCAGTCGTATTGCCACTTAATCTTAGAAATATCTCTGTATTTCTTAATGATAATATCATCAAAGCAACACATAATATGCCTAAAAGTGTCTTAAGAACGGTATGAGAAGATATTGACGTTTTCTTTCCAAGACAGTCAAATCTAAAGATCATAATAAAAGAGCAAAATGCAATAGCTAATAACGCAGTTGTGCTTCCTGAAAAAGCCAAAGAAACTAAACACAGTAAAATAAGAATCGTTTTTCTTCGTCTAGTTGAATAATAAAACAAAATTGGCAATAACGCTCCAAGATGTGCTGGATCCGTATTTAATCCAGATACTCTGATTCCATAGTAGACATTTACATATATACCAACCTGTTTTTCGTTCCTTATTGCCCTGCTAAACAATAATTGATTCAAAGAAATCTTTCCAATATACCAGAGAATTGCTTGGACTATTCCCCACACAGCATTTACTATGCAGCCAAATAACAAGCCATTCATAAATGAAGTCACTACTACTTCTTTATCATCCTCATCCTCACACATAATCAACAAAAAAAGAGCTGCATATTCAATACTCTTAATTAAATAACTAAAAATCTGTCTGGACCAATTTTGCGGAAGAAAAAACAGACCTATAAAGGCTGCAATAACCTCAATAAAGAAAAAAACAAACAGCAATCGTGTTCTAGAATTGATTGACTTAACTATAATATTAACTTCGTTTTTTGAAAACGTTTTAAGCAAACAAAAAGCAAACGTTACAATGAATAATATATTAAAGATCGTAAAATATCTACCAGCTAAAGGTATACCGACAATAGGCATTGTGGACGACAAGCCTAACAAGAAAAAAAGTATACAGGTAATACTTATATTCTTATGTGTTTGAATCGAATTCATTAAAATGCTGTCCTTCTATAGTTTCTTTTGCTCCACCAGTATCATATGTGATTACATATGAGCCACAAGAGATAGCTTCTAAATTTACGGTTGGATAATTATCCTCATATGTTGGATTAAAAAAATAATCAGAAGCTGAATATAATTCAACTAATTCATTTACGCAATTAGTATGTGGAATAGCTATGATCATCCTGCATCCCGTATATTTTTTTGTATGACTATAGGTTTTTTTTGTTATTATTCTATAGGCAACAGAAACACTGTGCTCGATTGCAATTCCATATCTGTTTTTAGTATCAACTACAGCTTCTTTTTTGTTCATATTGCCCGTTTCTTCAATATCATCTATTTCTTTGTTAACAAAAAAAGTTGTTTCATAAGACGTGTCATTTTTTATTATTCGTCTTTCATAATTAGGGAATATTCTTCCTATTTCACCAATCTGCTTATTGGATAATCCTACTAAAACGATCACATATTTATTATCCAACATCCTGGCTAAATCATAAAAATCATACAAGCCTTTTCTTTTACTCCATTCACTAGCCACTCCGAGTATTACGGTTTCATTTTTAATATCGAATTTACCCTTAATATCACTATCGACCTTTCTAAATACTTTTAAATCAATCTTATTGTGTTGAACTTTAACCGGATACTCCGATAAAAAACTTGACCTTGTTAAGTCTGCTAACCATTTTGAAGGAGTATACAAAGTCATATTTTTTATTCCTGAAAACAACTCCTTTTTTCTAATATAATTGTATGAAGATTTATCAAGCAGTATGCTTGATGGATAGTCTTTTTTTTGCGGGCAGTGACTGCATTTTGTTTTCCATTTTTCACAATTAACCATAGAAAAATAAGTACAATGTCCAGTAAAAGACCAACAATCGTGTAGGGTCCATCTTTTTTCTATTTGTGGATTATTCTTTAGCCAATTAAATAACAACTCCACATTTATATAGTAACCATGTACATTGTGTAGCCAAATCAAATCTGGTTTATACTCATCCAACCAGTTAAGAAAATCAGAAGTTGTCTTTTTATCGCCGAAGCCTGCATTGTCGAAAATACGAGCTTCCATTGCATTCTTCCTTACAATAAACTGTGAACATATCAGTTTTGCAATAGATTTATATTTTTCAGGAACATATGAATTGCGACCATAAGCTATATATACTTCATTTCCTTGCAATTTCATTTTCTCTGCTATGCCTGCGCAAATTCGACCAGTACTTCCTATTCCACAAACCGAATTAATTATAACAACTTTCATTGAACCACACTTTTTTCCATAATTGTAATATATTGCGATACACAGGCATCTTTAGATGCGTGTTTCATTACATATTCTCTTCCATACGTTTTTTCTTCTTTTTTAGAGCTATAAAACTTGCTTATTTCATTTAAAAGTGCATCACAATTTTCAGGATCTACTACTACTCCACAAGAAGCCTCGTTAAGAATTCTCTCCAACTCGCTATTTTTATCAAATGAAGCAATTATTGGTGTATTACAGGCCATTATGCTCCACGTCTTACTAGGCATTCCAGCCATACCAACCCCTTTTTTACAAGTTATAATCGAAACATCACCCATACTATATACTTCAGAAATTCTTTCCTGAGGAAGTAAGGGATTAATAATTACATTTGATAGCTTATGAGCCTTTTCTTTTGCTAATTCATATTCGGAACCGCCACCGAAGATAACAAACTGAATTCCTTTGTTCTCCTCAAGCCTTTTAGCTACTTCAATTATAATATCTGCTCCCTGAGCCGAACCAATGATCCCTGCATACAGTACTATAAATTTGTTTCGATCTATTCCATACTCATCAAACAACTTATTATCTAGTCTGCTAACAGGTTCAATTTCCTCTATATCAATCCAATTGGATACTACATGAACCTTTTGTTTTTCTACACCTTTCCGTTCCAAGTTTCCTTCGATAGTATTAGAAATAACAATTATCGAGTGGCATTTCTCGTAAGTTGATTTTTCTAGTTTTCTGCCCACTTTGAACAACAATGAGTCTTGTGTTGCCAACCCAGTCGCTACCAAAGAATCCGGAAATACATCTTGTAACGAATATATAAATGGAACATTTAATCGATTGGCAATAATTCCACCTATCCAACCCTGAGTAGGTGGAGTACTATTAGCAAAAAATGCATCTATATCCTTACGTGATTTTCCTATTTGGTATGTTCGAACATTGCACCAGAAATACCTAAGAGCACGTAAAATAGGATTTTTTCTCTCGCTTGGAGCATAAAATCTCGATATATTAACTTTACCATTATGTGTTGTTTCATTTTTGATTTTCCGATATTTTTGAGATAATTCCTTGCTAACGCCTCGTGTTGGTGTTGGACATATTATTTCAACCTCATGCCTAGCATTTACTAGCCCTTGTAATAAATCCTTTTCCAAATGAGTAAAGGCTATTCTTTCTGGTTCATAGTATGCATCTAAAAAAAGAATCTTCATGTTTCCTCGACGGGTCTATACCTATACTCATTCATTTTTCTGCCTTCGGCAGTTGTATATTCTCTTTCCAAAACAAAACCATTTCTTTGATAAAAGTTATTAACTTCATCATTTCCTTCAGCATCAGTTTCAAGATTAATATACACAAATTTGCTAAAATCCACTTTGTTTTTTAAATACTCAATTAATTTGCTTCCAATTCCTTCTCTTTTTCTATCAGGATCCACACAAATCGAAGCTAATTCAACATATTGTTCTTTCTTAACAACCATATCACTTTTTTTGAAAGCCCCAAGTAGTCGTTTAATATATGATGGATGCATAATAGCGGCTCTAAGAGAACACAAAGCAAATTTCACCAAATGTTTTTTTATAAGTCCTTTATAAAACTTCGAATAATCATTTGAATACGCAATAAAACCTATTACACTACCATTATCCTCAGCAATTATTAATCCTGACTCTTTATCTTCGGCATACCCATTATACAAAGCACAAAGAAAACTTCTTCCTAACTGAGTAAGAAAGAAGGAAGGAAAAGCTCTCATATGTAGTTCTGCCAACTGCTTAACTTCTTCTTTACATATAACATTTTTCTCATATATCATTAGTGCAACCCCTTACTCTCAAAATTAATCAATAACAGATTCATGAACCTTAATACTCTTTTCCAAGAACCGCACAAACAGTCCTAATCATGGTTCTAATCTCGCTCCAAAAAGAGTAGTGTTCAATCGAGCTAAGATTCCACTTCATTTTTAATGGCAATACTTCTTCAATATATACCTTATCTGCGTCAATCACATTGTTTAACATCTTATCTTCATCTTTAAATCTGATGCTTGCTTCGCTTGTTATTCCTGCCGGTATGAGGAGCGTTGCGAAATATTCAGGTTGATAATTTTCCACGTACTTCACTGCTTCTGGTCTAGTTCCAACAAAACTCATGTCTCCAACTAAAACATCAAACAGTTGTGGTAATTCATCCAATCTTAACTTTCGAAGTTTAGAGCCAATAGTAGTAATTCTTGAATCATTGCCTACTGTAACCAAAGATCCTATTTTATCAGCATTAGAAACCATTGTCCTGAATTTGTGAATACGAAAATGTTTCCCATATGATGTAACTCGTTCTTGGCGATATAATACAGGTCCTTTAGAATCAACTTTAATCAATACAGAAATCACAATCATAGGTATAGACAAAAACACAATAAGAATTACGGACACAAAAATATCAAACAGTCGTTTTAATATGAGTTGACCTTTTTTTCTTTCCAGTTTGTCCCAATATGGTCTGACTTCATCTACTCGCATGAAGTTAGGTAAATCTTCCCATTTTTTCAAGAACCAGTAACCTCGCTAAGTACATCTTCAAATGATTGACAAATATATTCCACATCCTCATCTGATAAAGATGTATGGAGTGGCAAAGTTATCAAATTGCAATAATAATCAAAAGAATTCGGAAATAAGGAACAATCCTTTCCGTATGCAGTCATTAAGGGCAAAGGCTTATAATGAACGTTTGTAGACACTCCCCTCTCTGCCATTTTTTCCATTACAATATTACGCTGTTTTTCTGTAAAACCTTTGAGACGAACAAAATATAAATGAGAAGAGCTGTCTGAATAAGTAGTATGATGACATAGATGATCTATTTTCAACCTATCACATAGGCAATCATATTTTTTAACAATAATAGATCTTCTCTCCAACATTTCTTCATATCTATCTAGTTGCCTTAATCCAATTGCAGCCATAATATCTGTCATATTACACTTGTACCATGGACCGATTATATCGTATTCCCATGCACCTGCTTTAGTTTTCGCTAGAGCATCCTTATTCTGTCCGTGCAATGAAAGTAACTGATACATCTTATATAGTTCTGTATTGTCTACTCCGTTAATTGGAAGCCAAGTACTAGCTCCTCCCTCAGCAGTTGTGAAATTCTTCACTGCATGAAAGCTAAAGCTACTAAAGTCAGCAATAGCTCCACAATATTTCCGTTTGCCTTTAATAATTCTTGAAGCGCCTAAACTATGTGCACAATCTGAAAATATAGCAATTCGATTAACAGAATGTTGGATTCTTGAAGCTAAATCAACAAGTGGTGTTCCATCAGATTGCAACGGTGTAAAAGAGGTTTTATTTCGTTCGATGATATCAAAAATACGTTCATAGTCACAAACAACTCCAGCCAAATCAACTGCTACAATCGCCTTAGTTTTGGAAGTAATGCTCTTTTCCAAAGCATCATAATCCATCTCTGGCATATGAGTTATCTGATCACCATCTTTTTGAATATCTACAAACTTTACAGTGGCACCGCAATGAATAGCCGCAGAAGCAGTAGCTGTATATGTATACGCAGGAACTATAACTTCGTCACCAGGTTGAACACCCCATATACGCAAATTAAGTTCCTCAGCCGCCGTTGCAGAATTCAAGCATACAACTCGATTATTCCATCTGTTGGCATCTTTATCAACATCTATATCTGTCTTTCCTGTTTCAATATATGCCGCCAAGCGTCGTTCTAACAGTTTGGTTCGAGGACCCGTAGTAATCCATCCAGATTTTAAGGTCTTAACTACTTCATCAATCTCCAAATCAGTAATATCAGGAGGACTAAAGGATATTTTTCTTTGTTCTAATCCGTTTGTATCAAGCATTATTCTTCACCTTATAAGTTGGAACCATCTCAGCAACATGAAGTCTGATATCTTTATCATCTTGTTTGCTGTCTGCATCAAGTTCTTCCAGTTTCTTTCTAAATAAATCATCATCCATCTCAATTGGTTGGCCAATGAATATAAGCTTATTGGCTGTTGTTCCCATACCCTCTTCAGCCATAAGTTTCTCTTCGTAAAGTTTCTCACCTGGACGAAGCCCAGTATATATTATCTTGATATCCTCATCAGGTTTGTATCCTGATAGCTTGATAAGGTTTCTAGCCATATCATCAATCTTTACAGGTTCTCCCATATCAAGAACAAATATCTCTCCGCCCTTTGCATAGTAAGAAGCCTGAAGGACAAGAGATACAGCTTCAGGAATTGTCATGAAGAATCTTATAATATCTTTATGAGTAACAGTAACAGGACCACCCTCCGCAATCTGCTTCTTAAATAATGGAATTACTGATCCGTTCGAACCAAGAACATTACCAAATCTTACGGCTACAAAAGTAGTTGTCTTCTGTTGCCTATCAAGCATTTGGATTATCATCTCGCAGATTCTCTTGGTAGCACCCATTATATTAGTCGGATTAACTGCTTTATCTGTAGATATAAGAACAAACTTAGAAACTCCTGCATCTATTGCTGCTCTTGCTGTCTTATAGGTTCCCATTACATTATTCTTTATTGCCTCATTAGGACTATCTTCCATAAGAGGAACATGCTTATGAGCTGCTGCATGGAATACAATATCAGGCTTATACTCGTTCATTACACTTGATATCCTATGAGTGTTTCTAACTGATCCAATAAGAGTTACCAGATCGAGATCAGGACAATTACGCTTCAACTCCTGCTGAATCTCATAAGCATTATTCTCATAGATATCGAATATAATGAGTTTTTTCGGACCATGTTTGGCAATCTGTCGACACAATTCCGAACCGATAGACCCACCGCCACCAGTTACTAAAATTGTTTTCCCAGATATCATCCCGAAGACTTCTCTATTATCTATTGTGATAGGCTCTCTTCCAAGAAGATCTGTAAGTTCTACATCTTTGAGTTGACTGATTTTGACTTCACCATTGGCAAGCTGATACATCCCCGGCAAAGTCCTAAGTTTACATCCTGTCTCCTTGCAGATATTAAGGATTTCCTTCTTATCAGCCGCGGAAGCCGTAGGTATCGCAAATATAACAGTGTTAATCCCGTATTCATCTGCTTTCTCTATGATATCTTCTCTTCCTCCTACGATCGGCACACCAAATAAAGATCTTCCCACCTTTTCTTCGTTGTCATCAATAACACATACAGGTACCTGATTGGATGCAGATGAATTCTTAAGATCCCTAACGATAATACTTCCTGCAGATCCCGCGCCAATTACCATTACTCTGTCAGCATTACCCAAAACACCTGACCTGTGTCCTGCATATCCCCTTAGAGAATATCTTAAAGCTCTATAACCGAACCTGACTGCTATATGAAGAGTAAAAGCCAATAATATTCCCATGCAATAGTAGGATCTTGGCATATCGAAATCTAACAAAAGTCCGGCTATTGAATAAACAACAAATAGCACAAAATATGCTTTAACAACATTTACTGCTTCATCTATACTTACAAAAGACCAAATACTGTGATAGAGCTTAAAAATGTAAAACACCACACAAGTAAAAACACACCATAATGGCATCATCCAAAGGTATGTTTCAAGGTATCCTATAGGAATACTTGCTAGAGAAAACTCGAATCTTACAAATAAAGCTGCAAAATACGAAAAAAGCACCACAATGATATCTGCTATGAGTATCAGAATGGCGCGTTTAATCCATTGTTTATTCTGTTGTTTTTTTGTTTTATTGTTCTTGTTATTCATTTTAGGTACGCTTCGCCGCAGAAGGTCGCCCTTCTGTTTAAAAAGTTTATTTCCGTTTTATCCTCATCAACGCGCAACACGGCGACGATTGACAGAATAAGACATCCTGTTAACGAACACTAGCGTTTCTCAGTAATCTCAAGCCCGACAGAAGTATTTATCGTTTGACCAAACATCTTGAACTCCAAGAATGCCAAACGCTTATGTCTGTCGATTTTCTTTATTAGTCCTTCAAGACCACAAAGAGGTCCTGCAGTAACCTTTACAACATCTCCTTCGATATATCCTTCCGACACATCAAAAAGACCTTCTCTATTATACAGTTTCTCAACAAAAATCGCATCATTTTCATACAAAGGAAATATTTTTTTATCAATTGTAAGAATACGGTTAAAACCCTCGATGTTTCTAAGATCCTGAGATAATTTCTCAGCATCATTAGTGTCTATAAATAGATAACCCGGGAACAGAGCTTTTTCTTTTTTTACCCATTCACCCTGATACTTGATATTAAAGACTTTACGCGGAACAAAGCACCTTTGGACATATCCTTCTATTGCTTCTTTTGCTTTGTTCTCACTACCTGTGGTCGTCCATACAACATACCACATATCAATTCTCCGATTCGTCGTAATAAAGTTTAACTATCGCTTCTTTAAGCGACTTTTCATAGACATAAAACTCCATATATTCTTCGCCTTTTCGGCTGTCGCCATCAAGTTTTATCATACCTTGATTTTCATATTCTGAAAGATAAGTAGATAATTCAGACAATTCATTAAGGTCCATATCAGTAACCATATAATTTGAAAGATCACCAATAAGGTTAAGAGCAAATCCCGGATCAGCATTCATCTTGGCAACAGCTAATGTCTTCCAAGCTGAAAGATAAGTAAGTTGTCTTTCCATACGGCTGATATTTGTTGGTTCATCAAGTCCCATTCTGCTTCTTACGAAGTGCTCAGCACCCTTTGCATCAAGCTTAACTTCCTGACCTTCAACAAGATTAGGATCGACCATTGTCATATCATAAGGAACCTTAACCGTTACCCCTCCAACACTCTCATTGATTATCGCTATTGAATCCATCGGAAGAGAGATATAGTGCTCGATCTCTGAGTTATAAAGAAGCGTACTAACGGCCTCCGCTGTATATTCGCAACTATCATTTAAACCTGAACCGTACGTATGAGAGAACGCTATCTGAGTAACGCCGGTTCCCAGATCATCACCTGTCGAACCAATAAGTCTTATCTCGGCCATAGTATCTCTGTTGATCTGAAGGATGTTATAAGTCTTTAGATCATGATCTATAACTATCAGCATCAATACATCTGCCTGATCCTTATTGCTATATCCGTCATGTGCTTCAGGTTCACCAAATGAATCGATACCAATGAAGAGAACACTCTCGATATTCTTCTTAGCTGAATATGCCTTGCCATCAAAGTATATTACCGGATCGATATCTTCATCTTCATATATATCACTCGGTACAGTTAAATTAGCACTTTCTGATATAGATTGATCTGAGGAAGCAGGTAATGTGGCGTCTTTCTTCTCTTTCTGCTTGGCAAGAAAAATGAGCATAGAAAAGAATAGCAGCAAAACTGCTGCTATTCCTACTATCTTGATTATGGATTTCTTATCTAACCGTAGTCTTTGCACGCTTGATACAAACTACGCCTGCTGCACCAAGTGCAACTGCAACTAAGAGAACATAGATAGCTACATGCTCACCTGTCTGAGCGGACTTAACTGTTGTGTCAGCCTTGTTAGCAGGAGCTGATGTAGCCTTAACGATAGGAGTTGTAAGGAAAGCTACAGGGCTTAAGCTGTCAAGTGTTACTGTAACCTTTCCGTTCTCAACCTTAACCTTAGAAGCATCAACGACTTCCCAAAGACCTGTCTCATAGTTATGGATAACTACTACTGCGTTATCTGCAGGAACTGTTGTCTCGAATGTGATAGTAACAGGTCCTGACAATGGCTTTACTGTATTACCATCTACATAAGAAGCATCAAATACTTCAGCGATCTTAAGGTCTTCTGCCTTAGCATTAGCCTTCTGATCATCAAGAGCCTTTTGGAGGTCAGCCTTAAGAGTACCGTTCTTGCCCTTAAGATCAACTGCCTTGTTGCTTGCTGCATCAAGATCCTTCTTCGCATTGTTAAGGTACTCGTTGATCTTAGCGATATCTGACGTAGTGCCCATCTTTGTAGTAACTATATATCCGGAGATATCTTTGCCTGATGCATCTGTAGCAGATACAACCTTAGGTCCGTCACCCTTTGTCGGACTGCTCGTATCTCCTTCTGCTGCAAGAACAGGCGAGAAGAAGAGAGCTGCTGTCAATACTGTAGCAAGTACTGTTCTAATAAGTTTCATATTATGCCCTCACTTTTATAAAAATCCAATATTAGCTAATCTCCTTGGCCAAGACCAAGAATCTGCTCGTTCTGTCACCCCATAAACACGATGAAAGAACTAATATCCTATCACCGTAAGAAGGTCGAACCTTGTCTATAAGATGAACATCTACACCCGACTTGGAATACACGCTGTCAATGAATTGAGCGTAAACTTCCGCATCATTGAAGTCATTATAGTACAGGATATGTCTATTGTCACTAGGAATTGTTGCGAAAATTTGATAAATTTTTGTTTCATTTGCGTTAAATATTACAATAAAGCGGTCCTGATCAAAGTATCCATCCTCAGAAACAGTCGCCTGCATCGTCCCAAACATGCTGCCGTTACTCATTCTGTGACCATATATAACAGTGCAAAGATCAGAGAAATCGTCACTATTGTATGTATGTTCGACAAACAGCGAGCCCTCTTTACTGTATTCACCTACCGCATCATGATACAGATACTGAGTGTCATCAGTCGGACTTCTTAAGATAGGAAGGCTGATCTCAGGACTGCTCATATAGAGCCAGCCGATGATATCAGGATTGACTGCCTGAAGTTCTTCGAAATTAACCGGACACACATAATCTTCTCCTGTCTCAGCTACGCTTGGCTCAGCAGATGACGAAGGATCCGTTACGACAATGGTCTCCATCATGGATTCATCTATCGAAGGATAAGTAAATTCAGAGTAAGTTGGTGTTGGCGCTGCCTTCTTTGTAGGCTTAAGATAGCCGTTTCCCCAAAGATAATAGAATATGAGCGCTGCGCTAGACAGGAATAAAAGACACGCTAATGCTATCCATACGGCTCTTTTCCTCATGATGCGCTCCTTTCTTTTTATCCGTTCAGTGCTTCATCAAAGATTACTGAACCAAGTTCCTCGACATGGTCTAATGCCGATTCTCCAAACTTTCCTTTTATTATCCCGATAGCTTCATCGAGATCCGGAGGTCTACTCGTCATATTGTGACAATCAGATCCCAGGAGATCTATAAAGCCTTCATCGAACATCTTAAGTGCCTTGCGCCTTGTCTTCTTATCTATGAAGAACTCGGCATTAGACTGGATAAGGATCCCTCGATCATGAAGAAGATCTGATATCAGTTCCCTGTCCTGATCAAGATACCGCTCTATGTGAGCGATTATCACCTTAAGATCTCCGTTATAGCTAAGTGCCCTAACCTCGTCTACAAAAGTAGGGGTCCATTCCCTGAATGTCGGTTCAAGAAGGAGGAATCTGCTCCTTCCAAGGCACAACTTGTCAATATGTTCACTTCGTCCGATCCCTCTATAGTAATGCACCTCAGAGCCCAAAACGAGCCTCGGACACGGTGCATCAGTCGTTGTTATCGCTTCGACGAGTTTCTTGAATGATGCTTGTCTGTTATTTAGGAAACTCACCGGATCATTCATATCCGCATAGAAGTGCGGTGTAAGAAAGACAGTATCGACAAATCCTTCACTTATCCGCTTCAGCATCTGAAGCGACATCTCAATATCCTTACTTCCGTCATCTATACCCGGTAGGATGTGAGAGTGAACATCGATCATCTGTTATAACTCTTTCCGTATTTATACTTATATCTATGCGTCTTATGGGATGCATCGTTATATACGAATCCGATAACCTTGGCATTTACATACTCGAGCTGTCTCATCGTATATGAAAGATCAGTACTTCTCGTATAATCCTGTCTTACAACTACTACCATTCCATCTGTAAGCTTCGATGCTATAAGGGCATCTGAAACCTCTCCGACAGGAGGGAGGTCAAGTATTATGAAATTGTAGAAATTCTCGACTTCACTGATGAGCTTAGACATATTCTTCGAAGCAAGAAGCTCAGAAGGATTCGGTGGAACGTCACCAGCGAAGATGATATTAAGTCCTTTGATAATGACATTACTGTGGAAAACATTTCCAGTCTCGTTCATGCCGGCCAAGAGATTAGATAATCCAGGAGTCTTAGGCTGATTAAGCTTTCTTCTCAAGGTAGGAAGACGCATATCACATTCTATAAGAAGGACTTTTCTTCCACTCTCAGCTAACGAATATGCAAGATTTAATGCCGTAAGGCTCTTTCCTTCACCATGAAGAGAACTAGTAACGCCTACGATCCTCGCATTTCTATCTTCTCTCTTAACAGAATAAAGGATATTAGTACGAAGGAGGTTATAAGCTTCCTTTCCTTCAAAGCCGAGCTTGTCACCGACAAAACTCATACCGTCATTTACGTTAGTATTCTTGTCGCTCATGACTTACTCCTCCTTTTTTCCATCTGCTCTTAAGAAGTAGTCACTTTCAACGAGCGTGTCATCTACTTTCCTTGTTGCAGGAACCCTTACATCACTTGAACTGTTGGAAGCTTTCCTTCTCGCGTTGGCAGAAGCATATGCATACTTACTGCTCTTGCTCCTGGAATATGCTCTTCTGTAGTAGTATCCGCCCTTACCGTTAGATGAGAGATCAGGGACCGTAGCAAGTACAGGGATGTCCTTGTATGTCTCAAGAAGAAAATCTTCATTTCTGATCTTAGTATCGATGAGGAACAAGAACGCTACGAGTGAAGCACTTAATACTACGCCTACAAGAGAACCGAGTACTGCTGTCTTTATGATGCTTCTGTTGGTCTTAGGTGTTCCAGGAACCGCTTCTTCAACGATCTGAGCAGATGCACCTTCGATAACAGTAGAGATCTTATCAGGAAGAACTGCAAGTATCGAATTCGCGATATGAGCTGAAACTGCAGGGTCATCGGCTGTTACAGTAATCTTAAAAATAGCAGTTTCTCCGACAGGCTCAGAAGTGATCATCTTCTGAAGTTGTTCATAAGAATAAGGAAGACCTGTCTCAGCGATGATCTCCTGCAATGTATTACGGCTAGTTAAGATGACCGAATATGTCTCCATGAGGCTATTCGTTGTTCTTATATCACCACTACTTATGGAAAGCTTAGCTGATCCAAGCGATAATGAGTTACTGTTAACGTAGATCAAAGCGGAGGATTCATACTTAGTCTCCTGTGTCATATAGGCAAAGCCGAATGCAAGACCGCCACCGATGATAGCACAAAGAACGATAAGCCAGGCCTTTCTCCACAAAGCTTTAAGAAGCTTAAAAAGGTCTATTTCCTCCATGTTATTCTGTTTGGGATTTGATGCCATTTTGCCCTCTCCAAATCACTTCATTATAAAAACAATTCTTAATATAACATAATTAAAAGATTACAAATAGCAATTTGGAAAGATTCGTAAAGAAATCTTAATAATTACTGGCGATCCTTTATGACAAGCCCCGATTCCCTTGCTTTTATCGCAAGCTCGGTCCTTGTCTTAAACCCGCTCTTCTCCATGATATTAGCTATATGTGTCTTGACGGTAGCAACTGAAATGAAGAGTTTTTCTGCGATCTTCTCGTTTGTATCGCCTGTTGTAAGCTCCCTTAAGATCTCCAGTTCCCTCTCAGATAGGTCATATGAACTGATCCTTCCGATCTTAACTTCAGGTGTCTTATCCGGATAGATAGACTCGCCTGCAACTGTCCTATCCATAATGCTTATAAGAGGAGCCGAGTCAGTTTCTTTATATACGAAACTTTCTACACCGGCTTCCCTTGCTCTTTGGAGATAACTGAACTCAGGCATTGACGTAACGATTATTATCTTTATCTTCGGATGAGCCTTCTTGATCCTAGCTGCTGCATTAAGACCATTAGCTCCG
Organism: Clostridiales bacterium; assembly: GCA_017649745.1. The sequence goes on from JAGCGE010000327.1 coordinate 26,616, forward strand.
TTATCCGTATATACATCCATTAAGATAAGATCAATATTCTCGTTCTGGCAGTATACGTCAGCTAAGTCAGCATTTCTAATCGAATACATGAGCTCGTATCTGTCGCTTTCCCTTACTGTCTTCTCGAATAGCATCCTAACCATATTCTGATCTTCGACTATCATGACTCTGGTCTTCTTCTGTTCTTTCTCTTCATCAGCCCAGAGGAAAGACTTTCCTTCCTCCTTTGCCTTCTCAAGAGCAATAAGTGCTCTGTTTACAGCAGGAACACAGCCTTTCTCAGGATCGTGACTGCACTGAGCCGCACCTATCGTTACAGGACACATATCTGAAGCGGTTGCTATCACATTTCGTGAAAGTTCCTCTGCTCTGTCCATAAACTCAAGTTTATGAAGCGTTACGAGAAAACCCATGTCTCCCATGAAGGTGATGATATCTTCATCTTTAAGGTATCTCATTATGATGAACTTAAGCTCATCCATGATCCTGTCGTATTCTTCAACACCTTGTGTTATCTGGATCTTCCTATAGTCTTTTATCTCTACTATAAGAACTGCATTATTGCACGAACCGTATTCGCATCTTACCTTAAGATCCGAACAATGCTTCTCGAATGATCTTCTGTCAGGAAATACGACTGCCATACACTTTCTTCCTTTCTCATACTTCGATGATGAGCCTGAACTTAGGCTCTACCAACACTTCCATCTTTAAGCCTTCACCTTCGACTATATGGCGAAGACTTCCAAGTCCACTACCTTCCACATACTCTTTTACTTTGATATTACCATTATCTTCGTAGATTATCTGTTCTTGTTCAAGAGTTATGATGACTTCTGATGCCTTGGCGTGTCTTACGGCATTAGTCAGATATTCTCTTGCGCCTGCTGCAAGGTGCTTCTGAAGCCTTGTATCAAGAGAAGACACGTCTCCTCTTACTGTCATCTTTATTCCTATGGCATTAGCTGCTTCATTAACATCTGTAAGAAGATTATCGATATCTTCATTCTTATCTTCCTCAAGATCCATGAGCCTTATCCTCTTCCACATCTGACGGATCTCGTCTAGCTCATTATCATCCTGACTACCGGTCTCCATATAATGACGCATCTTAAGAAGAGCTAAGCCAAGCTCGTCATGTACTTTTATCTTGGCTTCCAAGATCTCTCTAGCGTAGATATTTTCGTTTACGGCACTGTCGAACTTTCTTAAGTGCTCGTTAAAGACTCTTAGTTCCTCTTCTTTCTTACTTAATGTCTTAAGCTGCTTCTCTTCTTCAGTAACATCTGAAGCAATGATCTCATATAAGATCTGACCGTCATAGTTAAGTTCGTTTCTTTTGATGCTGTATACTGTTCCGTCTGAAAGGTGCACCAAGCCTTCCTTGGCGTTGATCTTTGCCCAAAAGATAAGACCGTTTTTGATGGTTATGCCAAGTACGTCCTGAGATATCTTCTCGATAATAGGGTTCTCGAGCTTGACTCTTCCGTCAGGATAGTAATAACAAAGGCCTGTCTTTATCTTATCCATACCCTCTTTAACGGACAGTTCAGACAGATGGCTGTTCTCATAGTGATAATTCTCTATAAAGGACACTATCTCAAGAACAAAGGTGAATACGATCAATATGATGAGGAGTGTGCCGCTAATACAATGCGAGAAGAATTCCTCATCTTTTCCAAGCTCCCTTCCCGTGATAACGGTTATAGCAACTGCAAGGCATATCTGTGCAAAGTAACCCGCTAAGGATACTAAGACCGGAGTAATTATCCTATAGACTGGTCTTCTGTTCCTCGTGACAGTGAATATCTCAAATGCTGCGAATAATATCTCAGCATAGCTTAATATCAGAAGTATGGTTCTTATGGCGAAAGGAATATCTATTATGCTCATGATGCACTTCCTCCCTTCGCCTTGAATTCGAATCCGAGGAGATCACCTTCAGAACTGATGGTTATCATAAGAGCTTCGATATCTTCGATGTTTTTTCTTAGGAAGAGCCTGAATATATCGAATGCTTCAACCATTCTTACTGCTTTTACGAGTTTTGACGGCTCATAGTCATCCAGCATCTCGATCCTTGTGTCGATACCATAGAGTTTCAGGTAATCAGCGGTCTCTTTTACCGACAGATAAAGTTCTGATAAAGCAGCATATTTATTCTTCTGACCGAGAAGAAGGAGATTGGTCCTTCTCTTAATGAGCGAACCGAATACAGCGCAAAACGGGATCTTATCCTTGTCGCTTATATTGTTTTCGATAAGGTCGAGTTCAGGCTTTACGGCTCTACCTATGTCTTCATAGATGGAGGACTTGTATTCATAGCCTGTCCTCTCGCCTTCAAGACGCTTCTGTTCCTCCATATACTCTTTCTCGGTATTGAGTTTCTCTATGGAGCTGTTGATCCTTGCTTTAATCCTGTTTACTTCCGTAAGGTCTTCTACCCATCTAACGGTTCCTCCCGTTATAGGAGAATATACGAAGACATAGTCACTTGAAGATCCGATGCTGTCGAGCACAGGAGAACCCCATACTGTCTCTTTCTCGGAATCCTCAACAGAGATCATAGCGCTCGATATCTTGATGATATTGTCATAACCGTCGCATGATGGGATAAGACCTATAAGGATACAAGCTTCCCAGAAGCCGATCACTGTGAAGCATGCGATCTCATAGAACATGTATTTGAATAATCCGATGTTACTCTGGAGAAGAAGACCTGCTCCCACGAGTAGTACCAGGAAAGGAATCCAGCTGAGCTTACGAACAGTCGATACACGACACTTACGTAAGACCAGAACGAAAGATGAAAGAAGAAGCAAGACCTGCCAGATGAAGGATATCCAGAAGATGATACCTCTTTGATAATCATCCTCCCAGTTAGGTCCTGTGAATCTATAGCACAAATGATGAAGATCGTTGGTTATGAAGAATACTCCAAGGATCGCCGTTATCGACAATACGACAATCGTGAATTTACGGAATATGTCCTTGTGGATCTCGATACTGAGCGCTGCGAGGAAAGAGAATGACGCGAGAAGCATCATCGGGAAATTATTTATGTACCAGGCAAGCATCTTGAAGTCTTCATATTCGTTCATGAACTTATACTTGGTCATTCTTAGGAACATAACGACTACCGTCGTTACGGTTATACCAACAAATAAGTTCTTAGTTGCTGATCTGACGATCTTCTGTCTTATTCCTACTGCCCAGAAGATCGATAAAATGGCATAGTAAGATGCCACTATAAAGCGGAAATTAAGTTCCCTTGCCTGGATGAATCCACCGATAAGGAAGAAGATAAGGCCGCATATAAGATTGACAAGAGATTTTTTCTCTATCTTGAACATCTTATCCTCCTTCCTCCCACGATTATATTATTCCTCGCCGAGGATACTGTCAAAATACCTCCGAAGCCCGTCGAATGCGATCGAACAGTCTACTCCCTTCGTCTTAACCGTAAATTCACTCATACCCTTATATCCCTCGAATCTATAGTTTACTTCATATATATTCATAGGCTTTCCGTCTGCACCTGATCCTATCCTGATCTTCGGCTCGATACTTTGAAGATCTCTTAAGTTATACATACAAGCATATTTCTTCTTGATGAAGCACAGGAATTTTGGCCTTTCTTCCACAAGAGCTATGAGACCTTTTTCTTTATATACGAATAGAGGAGCGATCTCTCCCTTGAAGTGATCTTTTACTTCTTCGTAGATCTTCGTTCCTTCTGTTATCTGTTCATGATGATCCATGACGTCCTTAAGTGTTACGCACTCATGATCAAAACACTTAAAGGATGCCTTCGCACATTTCCTGCAGATCAGATTACCATCAATGAGTCTTATGCCTCTGTTATCCTCTCTGTTACAGATCGCACATCTGCCATCACCCACACACTTTGTCCTCCGCTAGACTTATGTATCATAAAGTCTACCTTCGTTATCTAGGTGTCGGTATCCTACGAAAGTATGATTTTAATAGTAAACGGCCGCTTTTTAGGCGACCGTCTTATTCTTTGTAAA
>JAGCGE010000328.1 GCA_017649745.1 Clostridiales bacterium
GGGGCAAAAAAATATATCCACTCCTTTCGAAAAAGTGCTTGACACCCCCATAACGTATATGTATAATTGTCAATGCTTAACAAAAATGCGGCCGTGGCGGAATAGGCAGACGCGCACGTTTGAGGGGCGTGTGGGAGACCGTACGAGTTCAAGTCTCGTCGGCCGCACCAAATAAAAGGACATCCGATTGGATGTCCTTATTTTTTCTCTGGATTCTAGATCAGTGAACTAACTTTGTATCCTTATCCATTACAATTTTATAATCCACTACACCATCTTTATTCTTAGAAACGAATTTAATACAATCTTCTTCCTTCTCTCCTACTGTGTCTGGATCTTGAATAAATCCTTTTAATTTTGGACATCCGGACACATCAAGTTCAGCAAGATCATTACCATTACATTCAACTAGCTTAAGCTCTTTATTACGTGAAATATCCAGACTGTTCAATTGGTTATACGAACAATTAACGAATGTCAGTTCAGAGACTCCGGTTAGATCCAGATCACTCAATTTGTTTTCATCACAGTCAAGAACAGACATTGTGCTATTATCGCCAATACATAGATCACTGATACTATTCTTGGAACACTTAAGCCATTTCAATGAGCTACAATCCGAAACATCGAGTTTTTCAAGGTTATTATCTATACATTGCAATGTCTCTAACGATACACAACCGTTAACATTTATTGTACAAAGCTTGTCGTTGTAGCAAATAATAGCCTGTTTCAGACTAGAACAACCGGAAAGATCCAATTCGGTCAGACTCGTTTCCTGTAAAAGTACATTAGTCAGATTTGTATTCGAACCAATTACTAAACGATCGAGATTCGAAGCAGTCTCACTCTCTATAGATTCAAGTTTTGTATTTTTACTCAAATCAACAGATTTCAGTTCCTGTCCACCCAAAGTAATACGCTTTAGTTCTGTAAAATGTTCAACACCCTGCAAATTGGAAACTCTATCCAGTACAGCAATGTAGGTCACCTTCGCTCTTTCTGAAGAACTAAGCTTCCCGTCATTATTACTATCATAATCACAAACCATTTTTCTGAAACCAGCATCAGGAAAAACTTCATCGTTTATTCTGATACTGTCATGTGAAAAACAAGAAGGTATCAAAAGGATAAGAAACAAAGAAGCAAAAACAACAGAAAAGCTAATTAATCTACCATTTTTCATCGAATCCCTTTCGATCAAGGCAGATCAGCAATTATCTGCTCCAGTTCTTCCTGCGTATAACCCTGCCCGATTAAAGCTGTCAATTGATCAATAGTTTCAGCCGGAGCTAATCTTGCAGAAGGATCTCCCTGATATTCGTGAGTGTCATAATAGATATTCCAATAACTGTCATATAGATTCTTATAGTCAGTAAATGATAATGTGTTCGCGTCCGTAATATCATCCATACTTTGAATATCGTCTGGAGAGATGTTTTGATATGTAGAATATGCTTCTATTTCGTCATTCAGATAACTTACATAATTATTGTATAATTCTAGATCTCCTTCGTAATAATATAGGCTATAACCAGTTTGTTGGTATGCTCCAGTATAACCGTCATTTGTATTAAATGAAACTACCGATCCGTGGAAATTGAAAGCATCATCCAAAGTTGTGTAATATTGGTAATCATCAAATCTTCTGCCGAATTCACTCGAACTAGCATCGTCATAGAAAAACCACAATAAATCTAAGCCTGTCTTGTATGGAAAACTCACTACTGTTTCTGCAAGACCGAATACATAATCGATTGGACCTGCGATTTCACCCGTATAACCAAACAATCCTAATACAACAGCTAAATGACTCTTAGAATAGTCACTATAATCTACGTCAAAGATTCTTCTAGCTGAACTTTCAAAAGAAACATCAAATGACTCGAAATCAACTCGGTCTTCATACATGATCGGAGTAAAACCTGTAGGATCATCATATGGCTCACAATTAAACAGGTATACCTGTTCATTAGGAACACCCCAACCTTCAAGAAATCTGGTATTGGGAAAAGAGATGGATGCGGTCCTTGTCGAACTGTCATATGTATATGAGATAGTCGGCATAGGTAATTCCAACTGCAATCCTACATTGGAGTCATATGAACATGCCTGCCATTCAGAGACAGGAACTACACACGGTGCAGATATATGATCATATTGAGCTATCGTGGCAGTTGAGTCAATAAAACAACTTACATAGACAAACTTATCATCCTTTGTTGTATCTGAACCGAACAACCCTGTGTTGTAATATTCAAGATTAAGATCAAATAATCTCTCATTCACTATTCTGTAAGCATCTGTAATATCATACGTTTCGCATATAATGACATTTTCACCGTCATAGGTCGGATCTATCATATACATATTTGTACTCGGCAAATCACTTTGAGCCGTTCCACATCGCAGATTTACATTATATAACCATTCTGTTTTCTCATCAGTTATCTCATCACTTGTCAGATACTCAAACTCAAACTGAGCATACATATTAGCATAGGCTTCAGCCTCAGGAGTCAAAGTATAGGTTCTATTACCATCACCGTCAACAGTAACTGTTGTTCCATTTTCAATAGCATCAAAGGTTTCCTGCACTGTAGATTCAATTACAAAACCATCGTCATCCGTAAAATACTCATAAATATATTCACTGTTATTCTCCTCAGCAATATCCAATGGTACAAAGCAATCCTCTACATCACTCTTAGTTATACTGTCCGCAGAACCAAAAGTTGCATTACTTAGCAAATCCTTCAGCGAATCAAATGCATTTATGCATGCTTCCATTGTTTCTTCAACATTCTCGCACAGTCTCGAAATCTCTTCACCAGTCAACTGTACTTCACTATGAAAAGTAGTTATTCCTTGAATGATCGAGTCAATACGATCATCCATAGAACCAATATACGTTTCAGCATTTTGAGCAGCACTCAAACAAGAAGTCTTACAATCCTGAACCACCATATGACCATCAGGTTCAATTGCCGATATTCCCGAACTTAGATCTGGGGACGTATTTTCCTTAATTGAATTCAGCGCTGCAATTACTTCATTCCTGTAATCAGTACTATAATATCTTTTACTATACGACATAATCAATCATCCCCTGTCCCTCTTATAGCATCTTCTGCATTTTCATAATTCGTACAAATCAGGTCAAGATAATCAGCAGTACCTTCATATAAACGTCTCAAAGCATAAAACATTTGATCGTACTTCATAAAAGCCTGATTCATATCCTGCGTCGCCTGCGAATTAATGCCAGTCAAAGAAGTTGTAAAATCAGGAGAAGTTATATTACTCTTTTCGCTTCTTAAATATTCAGCAACTTCTCGTATCTTAACAAAATCATATTCATGTTGATCAGCCATTTATCATTCCCTCCACCGTCATATTATCTTCCTTTGTCAGAATATCTGACTCTACTTTATCGAGTAACATATCCAGTTTAGTATCCATATCAGACATTTGTTCCTTTGCGTTAATCATACAATCACGCATTGCTTCTATCACAAGATATTCTTGCGTATTAGAACTGATAGCATCTTCCATAAGTTCATTCATTTTACTAATATACAAATCAATATATTGTTCAAAGATTACGCCTCTTCCTGTAGTAAAACGAGGATAATTTCTAATTTCAGAAGGGATCAAATATTCAAAACTTTCCATGTATACCTCCTATACCCAACCTTTGGCATTTTCAGCATTACTTATTGCCTCATCATAAGAAGTAATCTTACTTTGAGTATCATGATTTAGCCATACTGAAAGATCATCTGAAATATCTGAAACTATAGGAGAATTATCAACATAACCCGCTAAGGCTGATACGACCGAGCTATTAATATCCGTAACTCTGTCCGAAAAATTATCTCTGCTTGTCGTTGTCAATGTAACCAGATCACCCAATGCATTATATGCTGCTTCACGAGCTCTATCTATTTCATTAGCAGGAGAATCATAATAATCAGGATCAGGGTCTGAATAAGTTACTATCACAGGTGTACTACTATGAGAAGTAGATGAATGTCTAGTTGGTGTTGAAGTATTATTTTGTCTACCAGAATTATGAGAACTAGTTGTCGAATGACCACTTGGGCCTCTTCCGCCTCTTCCCATATAAAATCCCCCTTTCAATTTCCTATATTTCTGATTTTGTATTATTTACACTGTATCATTTTTATATATCTAACATAAATTTATAGTATCATAACTCAATAATCAACCGTAATTGATTGATATTATTACGAATGATAGAATCAGATTATGAAGTAGCTTTTTCGGGGGGAAATTAATATGGCTTTTTGTTCCAATTGTGGATTTAGTATAAACGACGGACTTAAGTTCTGTTCTAATTGCGGCGCTCCTGTCGGAGGTATCTCACCTGTTCCTCCGGTACTTGTTCCGGTTCAAAATCAGTATCAGTCTCCTCAGCAGATCCAGATGATGCAGCAACAAAGTGTTTTCGAGCAGACTGCAAAGGCACGAATGGATTCACTTAATGAGATGAATAATATGCTCTCGTATTTCGGTCAGATGGCTCAACAGTATGATGAGTATGATCACTGTAATAAGATGATCCCTATCCTTCAAAGGGGTGTAGGTAAAGCTCGTCTTGTATGGGGTATTATCTTCTGTTGTATTGGTGCTTATATCGGCTTGATGACATTGATGGCGTTTGCTTCAAGTTCCAGCAGGGGTTCTGTGGCAGTTGCTTTGGCAATGATATTCTTCGCCGCATGTTTTATCATTCCGGGAGTCCTGATGATCGTTTCAAGATCAGTCGCTGCAAACAAGAAGAGAAAAGAACTCGAGAATATGCTCAACAGAGAAGCTGAGCTTGCGACAATACTTACACAGCATTATAACAACTATGGCTTCTGCCTTATCGGAGCTGAGTATACAAATCCTAAGATCCTGTCGAGGATCTGCGATATCATCAGATCAGGAAGAGCCGATACACCTAAGGAAGCTATCAACATCCTTCTCGATGATGCTCATAAGTCGATGATGCAGCTCCAGTCACAGCTCACGATGCAGGCCACAAGACAGGCAGCAAGAGGCGCGACTGCAGCAGCGGTATTCAGTGCAGCTAATTTCTTCTTCAGATAAGTGTCTATCGTAAAAGCTTACGAATTACGCGTTCATCAACATCATAGTATTTTTGAATCTGAGAGACGATCCTTTGAAGTGATTCTTCGGGATCGTCTTTATATTTCCCTGTTACGAAATCATAGCCCCACAGGTATTCAGGAAGCGTATAGACAGCGATAGCCCAGCCGTATTCCTCGCCCTTCTTATTGAGCCTTGGCCTAAAGTCTTTTACAAGCAGATAAGACTCCATCTGAAGCTTCGTGCATGTACCTTCAAAGTTCTTTTCTCCGCCCGGACCGAAGCCTGCCCTATCCTTCACTTCAAACGAGAATAGTTCAGTATTTTCAACTGCCTTACTTATCTTACGAAGATCCAGATCGCACATCTCCGTCTCTCTCGGCCAGAAAAGATCCATGATGAGTTTTTCCCTGCGATCAGCCTTACCGTCCTCATAGCGAGAATCAAAGTCATAACCGTTTCTTCTGTAATTCGCAAAATACGGAAACCACTTTTTCGATATGAAGCCTGCCTTCTTTCCGAAAAACTTACCATAGGCGACCTTACCTGTCCTCGCAAGTATAGCTCTCCACTCCCACGGATCCCTTTTCTGATCGCCGGTCCACCAGTACTTCGGATCGGTCATGCTCTCTACAGAAAACCCCGGAATATCCGCCTCAAAGAACGGCATAAATCCAACCTTTTCGATAACTTCAAGAAGAACGTCACTGCTCTTGATACAATCCGGATCACGACTGCTCTTACCGTTCAAATACCACTGTCCGTCAATTATTTCCATATTTCACCTTATCGAAAACGGACCGCCAAAAGACGGTCCGCTTATCACACTAATTAATCTTATCCTCAGCTTCTCATAAAGAGGAAGTAGAAAGCAATAAGTACAACAACGATAGCAAGTATGAAGAGGAAAACCTTCAATGCAGATACCGGAGCCTTACCGCCGATCTTACCTGTCTGGCCGTTGATTACGATATTGTATACCTGATCCTTATACTTATAGGAAGCAAGCCAGATTGGAGCAAGAAGATACTTAAACGTGATGTTGTCATATACAGTAGAGAACTGGAGTCTGTCGATCCTGTCCGCTCTGTTCTTCTTCTTGATCTCAGAAGACATATTGCTCTTAAGTCTCTGCTGGATTCCCTTCTTAGCGATATCCCAACCTTCATCAAGTCCAACTGAATAACGCTCTGCAGCAAAACCTGCAACTACTTCAGGAGAATAAGGACGAAGCTTCGAGAAATCAAACTGTGAAATAGATTTGATATAAGGATTGTTATCGCTCTTCTTACTTCCGAAAACAGTAAAGTCATCGATGAACTCAGAATAAACACCTGATGTATTTCTCCATTTAGTTACTGTCTCGTAGTGGTCACCCTTCTTTACACGCTCATCAAAACCGATCCTAGCGGTATATGGTGATGTAGTATCTGAATCATATGTCCAATATGGGAGGTATACACCGTTGATATCCTTAGCTGAACAGCTCTTCTTAGCATCACTAGGAGCAAACCACTTCTTGCCGATCCACTGCTTAAAGAGCTGAGCTGCCTTCTCTTCAGAGATAGCGAACGGAACAACACCGCCTGGTGCCATAACATCTTTATCATCATCAACAGGCATTACGCTTGTAGATCCACAGAA
>JAGCGE010000032.1 GCA_017649745.1 Clostridiales bacterium
ATCACACTGAAGGAGCTTACCTCTACATAATATGTAATAGAGAACGATCCGTCCGGCATCTGCATGTCGGTGTATGTCTTTGCGCCGAGCTTCTCCCAATACATAAACTCAGCGAGGAATTGTGCAAATAGCTTCTTTGCTTCATCTGTCGTCGGATTCAGGAGTTCATTAACCTTGAATGTGAATCCGTTTGCAAGAATACCCTGAGATATATGCTTTGTCCTTGTAGAAAGAGAGAACCCGGATTCTACTATCTTTCTCAGGAGTCTTACGACATCGGAAGTCGTCTTCGAATAAGAGCCTTTGTAAGAAGATACTGATGTCTTATAAAAACTGCTTATCTCTTCCTCTTTTTTAGCATAGTAATCATTAATATCGGTTACGAAGTGAGACTTCCATATCTCATAATCGTGTACATCTTTCGGGTCTTCCGATAAAGCATCCTTCTTATCTTTCCATGCAGTCAGGAAACTGATTAACGTTTCCAGATCCCTGTCGGAATCATCGAAGACTATGGATGTCTTACCGTCTTTCTTTTCAATCTTAAGACCATATTTCTCTTCCAATTCGAAAAGAACATACATTATGTCTGCAAAGGAAGATATCTCCACATCAGAGATTGCTTCAAGATCTATATTCAGGGCTTCAGCGATCTTTGCTCGGATATCCGCCTTAGGAGCCATAGCATCGCTCTCATACTTTCTCATCCTCGAATCGGCTGTAGCAGCAGAGAATCCGACCTTCATTCCCAGTTCTTTCTGGGACATATCGTGGAGCTGCCTGTATTTCCTGATCTTGTTACCTAATTTCATATCCGAAAGCACCTCGTTTGTGTAGAAATCATGTCCTCATTATACCACATCAGACCTAAATAGGAAGACCAGATTGATTAGAACAGACATAAAAATATGACTAAAAGTGTTGACAGACAATTTTCAAGGGTGTATTATTCATCCAACAGATATAAAAATATGTCTGCTAGCGGGGCAGACAGGAAGGAGAAAACAATGAATAAAGAAAAAGAACCCCTTTTTATAGGAGTAGACACAGTAATGTTTGATCTCGGCGTATCTAGAGCAAAGGCGTACGACGTGATCAGAGAGCTTAATGAAGAACTTAAGAAAGAACACCCCAAGGCGATAGTCGTCGCGGGGAAGGTAAATCGCATTTGGTACGAAGAGGCCTGTTTGAAGGGAGGTGATTAAAGATGGCAGTATCAAAAGATAACGGTAACGGATACGACGGCAGGAAATGGAAAGTTTCCTGCTACTACACTGACTGGACCGGCGAACGTAAAAGACACGTTAAGAGGGGCTTCGATACAAGGAAAGAGGCACTTGAATACGAGCATATCTTTTTAGCCAAGAAATCCAAAGATATCAATATGAGCTTTGGCTCCTTTATCGATATCTATATGGAAGATGTAAAACCTCATCTTAAGAAAAGCACCCTCGCCAATAAGGGGCAACTCATAGAGACACACATCAGACCTTACTTTCAAAATTTCAGCCTCGCGGAGATCACTTCAACACACATCCTTCAGTGGCAGAACGAACTTCTCCGTAAGAGAGATGCTGACGGTAAAGGTTATTCCGAGACATATCTTAGGAGTATCAACAACCAGCTGACGGCTATCTTCAACCACGCGGTCAAGTACTACGATCTTCCGAAGAATCCTTGTTACGCATTTAAGAAGCTCGGTAAGTCCACAGCACCTGAGATGCTCTTCTGGACGAAGGACGAATACCTTAAATTCTCGGATGCGATCAAGGACAAGCCGATGTCGTATTACGCATTCCAGATCCTTTACTGGACGGGAATCCGTTCCGGTGAACTTCTGGCACTCACCAGAGAGGATTTCGATCTTGAGAAGCGGACTCTTCGGATTAACAAGACATATCAGGTCGTAAACGGAGAAGAGATGACCACATCTCCAAAGACCGAGAAGAGTAACCGCACGGTTGAGCTCCCTCAGTTTCTCTGTGATGAGATTCAGGATTACTTCGATTCGATATACAAGATCGACCCGAAGAGCAGGCTCTTCCCAATCTCAAAACATTTTCTTCATCACGAAATGGACAGGGGATCACAGGCAGCCGGCGTGACGCGCATAAGGATACACGACCTGAGACATTCAAGCTGCGCGCTCCTTATCGAACTAGGATATTCACCGATACAGATCGCGGACAGACTCGGTCACGAGACCAGCACTGTCACAGAACGTTATTCTCATCTTTATCCGTCAGTTCAGAGAAACATGGCTGACAAGTTGAACGAAACATTTATCACATCACAGGAGGATTAACAACATGGGAAAGATCTACGGAAAAGTTGAAGTTAAGAAAAAGCCCAAGAAGAAAAAGAATGAACATAACAG
>JAGCGE010000329.1 GCA_017649745.1 Clostridiales bacterium
ACAGCTTATCGATCATCTTAGACTTGTTCTCGACGTCATTGGCGACGGCCTCATCCGTTCCGTATATTCCGTTATTGACCGATGACAGCGCGAACTCTTCTTCCTTGCTGAAGTATTCCTTCATCTCGATAAAATATTCGTTGCTACTGTTGTTGAAATCATATACCGACATGTAGTGCATCCTGAGTACATATCCGATGATGCCAACAGTCAGTATCTTCTTGCCTGCATTCGGATTCTCCGACGCCTTCTCGAAGCAGTACTTCCTTATTATCACTTCATCGTTATCGTTATATGTCTCGCCCGCGAGAGTGCAGCCGTTCTCGTCATTTGAGATTACTAAAAGACCGCTGCAGAGATCTCTTCTGACATTGCAGTAGTCGAAATCCACCACCGGTTCCGTGTCGCTCTTTTCTCCTGAGATATCGAAAACACCTTCCGGCGTAACTGTGAATTCCTTACCGTCATATATGCTGAGTTGAAAAGCTGCCGAGGTCAGCTCCTTTCTTGTGAGCTTTCCTGTCTCGAGATCATATCTGAAGTTGATCTCTTTGTTTTCTCCCTGAAGGCCGCCGTAGAACAGGATCTCGTTCTTATAAGAATCCATTCCGGTCATCCTGAAGCTTTCTTCTCCCAATACTTCGGAAAGCGAGAGCTTCTGAACGATCTTATCGTTTTCGACTATGACCATCGTGATGATCTCTGAACTTATATCGGCAGTATAATCTTCAACGAGATAAATAGCCTTGCCTGAATCGAGTACAGTCTGGTATTCTACGATACCGTTCCCGGCAAGTTCCCCCAGGAAGTTATAATCCTTACATTCGCCGGTGCTGAGGTCGAGAAGAGCATATTTCGGCTTTTCATAGCTCTCCTCTTTTTCGATATAGATGAGGGAATAACTGTTGCTGCTGTTACCGAAGATCTCACCGTACTGGATCTCGTAATCACTCAGATCTGTCGAGAAAGTCTTGTTCAGTTTCTCTGATACATTGACTGAATCAACGATCTTACCTGAATCGTTATACCTTACTGCATAGCCGATGCTGCCGTAATCACCGATATCCTCATATTCGATCAGCGCGTCATAGCCGCCATCGCGATAGAACGGATCGAGAGCGGAAGTATAATGATCCTTTTTTGGCGGATCCGGCATCTCGAAATCAACAGTCGTTACATTGAACCAGGGTGAATCCTTGGAGATGACTCTAGCCTTGTCCTTCGAACTGCACGAAGTGATCCCGGTTACGGATATGCATACTGATAATAAAGCTGCAGGTATAGTACGTTTTTTCATAGTGTTTCCTCTTTTTCTTCCATAATGATTATACTAGTCTTTTCGAAAGATACTTACAGAGATAATCGAGCAGATAACCGTACAAATTAGAGGAAAAAAATAACGCCTCCGAAGAGACGTTATCTTATATCGCGAGAAATATATTTCTATATTACTTGATCGTTGTGAAGCTGTAGGAATCAACTACATCGGAGATCTCATAGATGTTCTTCTGCATGTTAACTGCTGTAGAAAGAACGAGAGCATAAGGTGAGAGCTTACCGTCGATAGCTGCAGGATCAGCTGCATAGCAGATAGCCTGTGCTTCGTCTTCTGAAAGGAGCATATACTGAGCTACGAGGAAGAGGCTTCTAGCACCAACCTGCATGCTTGCAAGTTTGGAGTTAACAGTATATGTTGGTGTGCTGTTAGCAGAAGCAGCTCTGCTCAATGATGTAAGACCCAAAGCAGAAGTTGTTGTAGGCTTCTCCTCTACGAGATAGAGAGGCTTACCCTCAACACCAACCTTACCTACATCATGGAAGAGACCCATGATGATAGCGGACTCTTCGTCGAGCTGTGGCATGATAGTATCCTTAATTCTGAGAAGCTGCTTAGTAACTGCTACGCTTCTGATAAGGAGACCCTTCTCGCAAGCGAGAGGACCTGTTGTATCTGCAGGTGCTGTGAGCCATGATGTACGATTCTCCAAGAAGTCGATGAAGTGATCGAACTCTGTCTTACGCTTAATGATGCTATCCTTAAGCTGACCATAGAACTCACCTACGTTATCCTTTGTAACTTCAACCATAGGCATGATACCGTCTCTGGAACCACTCTTGGAAGAAGATGATGAGGATGATGAAGAGGAAGAAGAAGATGCGGAAGGAGCAGCTTCTACAGGAGCGGAAGATCCTGTATCCTCAGAAAAATCAAATTTACACTTTGGGCATCTGATCGCCTGGTTAGCGATGACCATACCGCAATCTGGACACTTTTTCATTATTTACCTCCCCCATACCAGTCGATAAATAGACTAGCATTTCAAGAATTTTTATAGTGTTAATTTTACAACTTTAAAGAATCAGTTTCAACAAACTTGGCTGTCATACGATAAGTGTTAACATTTTATTTATATTATCGTGGCAGGAATGTCGCAATATTGATGTATATAGCATTATCAGTGCTTGAATGTCTCTTTAAGTCCTTTAGCTATTGTCTTTATATTGAACTTATAAGGAAAGAACTGCATCCTTCTTGTCAGATGAGCCCTAAGCACCATCTCGATCTCTTCATTTTGCACTTTACGGTTATAACACATCATATAAGTCGACACGCCTTTCATCTGATAGAAAAAACGATACCACGCATCATAGGCGTCGCCGATACCAAGGATATGGCCGAACTCGTGAGCTGCAACCTGTTCGAATCTGCTGAGCGTCTTATATTTCTTCATGTTGATAGTGCCGGGAAAACTCGGTGACCAGTTGAGAGTGAAGCTTTCGAGAGAGCCGCAGTAGAAAAGACCCCAAAACCAACGCCAGGGACTGCTCATTACAAATGAAGAAGGTGCGTACCATGGCGCGAACTTCACCTTTACGAATCTCTGACCTTTCTCGTATTGTGCATTAGGATCATCCTTACGTATTATCTTTACTTTAGTCTCAAACTTTCCTGTAAACCATTTTCGATAGAAGGAGCCGGTCCAGTTCCTGGTGATACCGTCACAGGCGGCATCAGCGAACGTGAACCCTTCAGGCTTTTCGGAAAGAAGGATATCGAAGTGTTTCTTATCTCCCTTCTCAGGATCCGGGAGGTTCTCATAAGGGACCAGGAGATTATCAGGGAATTCCAGGTAAGCCGTGATCTCTATCAGATTATCGTGTACGTTAAGCTGAACAGGTGTCTTTAACGGATTCCTGTATCGGATAGGGTAGTGTACTTTAAGCGATTCTGCTGTAGGTAATTCGATCTGTCTATATATCATGGGTCAATTATACAACTTATCAGACAATAAAATAAGACACCGACGAGGGGACGCCAGTGTCTGTAAGGAGGGTGTTATGAAGTAAGGAGTGTTCCTTTTTGGAACAACTATATAATATCAAACGATGTCCTATACTTTAATGATAATTAATGGCAAAATAGTGGCAAACGATTCTTTGGAGGGAATAATGAAGCTCGAGGGAAGGACTTTTAAGGGAAATACTATATTGAACGTGCATATCGTGAACTACGAGAACGATAAAGTGCGCTTCAGTAAAGAGCTTGAAGAAGCTCTTATTATCCTTTGCGAGCAGATGGATGTTCCGATACCGATGTGGCTTTCAAAGAATACTCACGAGTTCGCTGCCTTCAGGCAGACGATATTTTTCGCAGAGCAATATAATCAGAAGGTCGGATTCGACCGTTTTCAGATGCGTTTGTTGGAATAAGGATTATTAGTCGTTGTCGCCAGCAACGTGGAAGATGATCTCCTCAGGATAGACCATATCAAGATGTGTTCTTGCGACACTCTCGATGTATGCCTTGTTGTCGGAACTGTTGGCTTCCTTACGGATCTGCATGAGCTCTTCTTCAAGAGCTGCCTTCTGGCGATCGAGATCTGCTGACTCTGCGCTTAATCTGTCGTGCTGCTTCTTAAGGTCGTAGAATCTCGTTACACAAAGGACTCCGAACACGATAAATGAGACGAACATTATCGCTGTTAAAAAAGATATACCATTGTGTTTACGGGTGATCTTTTTCATGATTCGTCTCCTGTTTTTTATCCTTTATTCAAGTATAGACATAAGACGAAATCAAATCAATTTGTGTAATTACTCTTAATATTGTTGTAATCTTCCTGCAACATTACTCTTCAGTCGCAAGACCGTCATCTTCCAATATGACATACATCTCGGAGGCATTTTCCTTACGGACAGTCTCCTCTAACTTAAGGACCTTGAACCTGACACTTCCGTTACCGAAAGCGATAGTTACGATATCGCCGATCTTAAGTCTGACGGAAGGCTTAGCAGGTCTTCCGTTAACTTCAACTCTTCCGAGAGAGCATACATCGTTTGCGACCGTGCGCCTCTTTATTATTCGTGATACTTTAAGAAATTTATCAAGACGCATCAGATCTCTGTCCTTCCTTTAAGAGCGTTAGACAGCGTGAGATCATCAATGTACTCGATATCAGATCCCATTGGAAGGCCGGACGCAAGTCTTGTAACCTTGATCCCTGAAGGACCGATAAGTCTTGATATGTAAAGGGCTGTTGCCTGTCCCTCTGCTGTCTGGTTTGTTGCCACGATGACTTCCTTGATCTCAGGATGACTCTGTAATCTCGCGATAAGCTCAGACAGAGTAATGTCATTCATGCTTTTGCCCGACACAGGAGAATAGACTCCGTGAAGGACATGATAAAGTCCGTTATATTCTCTCATCCTCTCGAAAGTAGCGACATCACGCGGCGTTTCTACAACGCAGACAACGGATCTGTCTCTCTTCTCGTCGGAACATATCGGACAAGGGTCACTGTCAGTGAAATTCTGGCACGAAGAACAGCGCACCGTAAGACGGTGTGCCTCCGTGATAGAATCAGCAAGCTCCTTTGCCTCCTTTTCGGACATGGAAAGGATGTGGAAAGCGAGCCTCTGGGCAGACTTTCCTCCTATTCCCGGCAAAGAAGCGAGCTTAGATATCAGATTTTGTACCGATGGTGAATATCTGGCCATTATCAGAACGGAAGCTTCATTCCGCCTGTAGCCTTGCTCATTCTTGCTGCAGACTGCTCGTCGATCTGCTCGCTAGCCTGGTTGTAAGCTGCAGTAATGAGATCTGCAAGACCCTCAGCATCATCAGGATCGATAACTTCCTTAGCGATCTCAAGACCATAGATCCTGTGATCTCCGCCTAATGTGAGCTTAACGAGTCCGCCGCCTGCAGTACCCTCGATTCTGAGCATCTGGATCTCCTGCTGAGCGATCTCCATATCCTTCTGCATCTTCTGAGCCTGAGCCATGATGTTACCCATGTTGCCCAGTCCGCCCATTCCTCTAAAACCTTTAGCCATTTTATAATTCCTCCTATTGGTTAGTCATCTCCGAAGTGAATATCTATTCCTTCGTCTTGTGCTTTCTTAAGATAAGCCTCTATCGTCGACTGTTCTTTCGGTTCTTCGTTGAAGGCCTCTTCGACAGAGGTGCTGCGGTTAAGATAGTTGGTAAACTGCTTCTCGTTAGAGACGAATACCTTTCTCGCACCCGGCAGTACCGCAAGTATATTATCACGGATCTGCTTAAAAAGTGCATCTTCTCTCAGTTCCTTAAGAACTGCCGCCTTATATGTATTATCGAAAACAATGAACACCTCATCATTTTCCTGCTGAAGCCTAGCTGTCTTAAGCTGAGCATACATAAGGTAATTCTTGTTTATGATCTGTGAGTAGATCGATTCCCAAATGGCTTCGATATCTGCGCCGCCCTTTTTCTCAGGAACCTTGCTTATAACGATGTCTTCGCCTTCAGTAGCCTTAACGAGCGAAGAGGAAGGGTAATATCTTTCTTCCTCAGCCGGTTCCTCATCTTCCGGTTCAGGATCAGGCTCTTCCTGCTCATAGTGAGTTATAGTCGGTGCCTCATTCTTTTCCAGATCGTCTAGGAAACTGCCTGATAACAGATTCATCAACGGCATTTCAGGCTCTTTTTTCTCAGGAGCCGGAGCCGGAGCAGGTTCCGGTTTTGGCGTTGGTGCCGGTGCCGGAGCAGGCTTAGGCTCTTCTGGAGCAGGGATAGAGAAAAGATCGATCTGATTCTCCATCGGCTCTTCACCAGGTTCATCATCTGGATCACTGTCAGGTGCAGGACCTATAGGTGCTGCAGTAGAGACTGGCGCTGGAGCAGGAGCCGGTTCTTCTTTCTTTTCAGGTTCCTTATCTCCGGTTAGTTTCGAATCGAAAAATTTAGAAGCTGATGAAGAGAACAGTAAAGTAGGAGTGGAAGACGTAGATTTATCATCCTCTTTCTTCTCCTTGGAAGCTGCAAGTGCTGCTTCTAAGATGCTGTGAGGCTTCTCTTCAGTCTTTGGTTCTTCCTGTTTTGCAGGTTCCTCTTTAGCTGGCTCCTCAGTCTTAGGTGCTTCTTCCTTAGCAGGTTCAGCCTTAGGTTCTTCTTTCTTTTCAGGCTCAGTTTTAACCGGTTCAGTTTTTACTGGTTCTGCTTTAACAGGTTCTGCAGCCTTAGCGCTAAGTGCGTATTCTCTTTGCTTTTTGATGTAGTCAGGAACTACGAGAGGTACGACCTCAGCCTTTACCTTACGACCGCAAAGAGAGATGAGTGCGATCTCGAAAGAAGTCCTTACGGAAGGGGACCACTTAAGGTCAGCGATCATCGCAGAGATCTTGGAGATAAATGCAGCGAGCGTCTCAGCTGATGTATTCTCACAGATTTGATACATCGTATCCATTGTCTTTGTCGATGCCTTAACGAGCTTAGACGGATCAGGCATCATGCGGACTACGAGAAGGTCTCTGAAGTATTGTGCGAGATCAAGGGAGAACCTCGTGATGTCTCTTCCTGAATTGGAGAGCTCTTCGCAGAGGTTTATCAGCGTCTCGAAGTCTCCGCCGAGAAGTGCCTTGGCCATCTTGCCCAGGAACGCATCATCGACGGTTCCTGTTATCTTCAGGACTTCATCTCTTGTTACTGACTTATCAGGGCTTGAGTTACCTGTCTGATCGAGAAGTGATACGGCATCACGCATGGCGCCGTCAGAAAGTGATGCGATTAGCTCGAGCGCATCATCCTGAGCCTTGAATCCTTCTTTGTCACAGATGAACTTAAGTCTTGAGACTATGCTTTCATTTGTGATCCTCTTAAACTCGAATCTCTGGCATCTGGACAGGATCGTAGCAGGGATCTTATGCGGCTCTGTCGTCGCGAAAAGGAATATTACGTGTGCCGGCGGTTCCTCAAGTGTCTTCAGAAGTGCGTTGAAAGCACCCTGTGAGAGCATGTGGACCTCGTCGATGATATAGACTTTTTTCTTAGCCTTAGCCGGCGCGAAAACAACTTCTTCACAGATCCTTCTGATGTTATCGACACTGTTGTTGGATGCAGCATCCATCTCGATAACGTCCATCAGGGATCCGTCGATTATGCCCTTACAGATGGCACATTTATTACATGGGTTACCGTTAACAGGATTCTCGCAGTTTACTGCTCGTGAGAAGACCTTTGCTATGGAAGTCTTACCTGTACCTCTTTGACCCGAAAACAGATATGCATGACCAAATCTGCCGGTCTTAACGGCTTGCCTTAGGGAAGAAACAGGTCCGTCCTGCTCGACGATCTCATCAAAGGTCATCGGCCTGAAAAGTCTGTACAATGCGATGTGTTCCATATCGTCCTCCCTGAATTTCCTAAAATAAAAAGAT
>JAGCGE010000330.1 GCA_017649745.1 Clostridiales bacterium
ACTCCCAACGGGAAACGGTCTGTCTGCTGACCCCCATCTTCTCAGCAAACTGGTCCTGCTTCAGCTTATTGATCTTACGCAAATATTGAATATTCTTTCCTAAATTCATGGTGTAATCTCCTCATCTTTTAGATTATCCTGTCGGCCGAAACAGTGGATCCGGATCTTTCTGATCCGTGATGTCATTATGTCATACGGAGATTTACAAGTACACCAATCAGAACGTGCTTTTCATGAAAATCATGTCGCACCGGCTTTACATTTGTACACAAAAGAAAATCCTGAACATCCAATCAGGGACATTCAGGATCTGTGTTTTGACGATCCTTCCCGTCATCATCCTCTACCCGTTTTTACAGAAATACTTCGCAAACGGACTACGGATCCGCGGCATAAAGGATTGAGGGTAAAGAAGAAAATATAATAAGAAACCCGATAACTTGTTTTTCACCTACTTCGCCAGGTTCTTTCAGCGACAAAACGTCGGGTTCGCATAACAGTATACGATTCCGGCGATCTTCACGGCTGACAATATGATCAGCGATATGGTAACCAGCATATACTTGTTTCGTTTATATATCAAAAACCACAGCGCAAATACAATCAGTGCCGGAATCAATCCAAGAATATAATACCCGACGTATTCACCCGGGAACAAGAACCAGAACCGTTCCTTAAACATATAACGGTCAAACTTCTTAAGGCCTTCTTCGTACTCTCTGGCAGTTTTTTCTTTTTCCTCTTGACGCACCTGCTCCGTAACATCTTCAAACTTGCTAAAGTCATACAGGTCTTCTTTTTTTATGTCTAAAGAAGTATTCGGGGAATCCAGCAAAAATACAGAAAACTGTTCTACGTTCTTGCCGTCCAGGGAATTCTCATAATAGATCTTTGTAGCGATTCTGGTTCCTTTAAACAAAAACACTTTGTTTCCATTATTACCGGTTAATTCTATATCCTGGAGAGGAGAATACACAGCTTCCGGAGAACCGGGAACTGTAATTTTATCATTGTGGGGGCGTATTATATCGTCCGTAAAATGGCGCTGGTTCGTATGGGTCTTTGGCATACCGATCAGCAAAAACATGGCTATCGTATTGATCACGATCAAAACCAGGCATACTATCTTTAAGTATTTTTCTTTCATGCTCACCACCCCTGCCAATCTATGCTGATATTTTGATTGTATCGGTATATGGTTAAATCATGGTAAATCAAAGATTAAGAATCGATTAATATTTGTCAGAGTTCTTTACTTAACAGCAGCTCCATCGGCTGAGCAAGTCCCGGATAATCGATCGTAAGATTGCCGCAGTCTATGTATCCGAGTTTACGGTAAAAGTGCTGGGCTTCTTCATCTATCTGTGTAGAAGTCATCACCATCTGATATCCCTGGTTGTCCCGCACTTTCTTTTCAAATTCCGATTCCGGAAGATGCCTGTCAAGGCTATTCCGGAATTCTTTATCTCCTATTTGCACATACTTGATATCCATCTGTTTTTTCACCTTCTTTTGCCTCATTCTATCGTATTTCGAAGAAGCAAATCAATGCGTCTCGCAGAGTATTGCAACCATAAATCTATCGTGGTATAGTTTATCTAACGAACGTTCGATAGATTGGAGAAAAGATATGTCATCGGAAGCTACACAAGAAGCAATCATGAACACGGCTTTGACTATGTTCGCGGAGAAGGGGTATGCGGCCGTATCAATGCGGGATATTTCCGGGGCTGTCGGCATACGGGCAAGTACGATCTACTACTATTTCAAAAGCAAACAGGATATCTTCGATGCCCTGATCGAGATGGTGGATCAGATAAGCGAAAAACTGAAAGATGGATTCGCCCAAGCACTGGGACTTTCGAAAAAAGTAAAGTGCGCGGATTTCGTCAAAGTCGGAAAACTATTTGTCACCGGATATCTCAATAACGAGAAAATCGGGACTGTTCTTCACATGCTGGAGAATGAACGCTTCCATGACACCAAGGCAGACGAAGCCTGGAAGAAGATGCTTTTCACGGATCCGATCAGGAATGCAAAGGAAGTTTTCGAAGCGCTCCATAAAAGAGATCTCATAAAGGATAAAGATGCCGAAAGGCTCGCAGTCGAGTATCACGGAATCATCACACTCGGATATTTTACTGACGATCTGGATGCGATGGAAAAATCCCTTCGTGCATTCTATAAAAGAGTTTTCGAATAGGAGCCAAGTCATGAAAGTATATAAGAACAGAAAAGCCGGAGAGAAGATACTGGAAACCTACGACATGCTTCTCAAGGAGTGGGGATGCGAGTTTACTGAAATAGATCTTCAGACGGAATACGGTACGACCCATGTGATCGTGTCCGGAAAAGAGGACGGCGAACCGATGGTGCTTTTCCACGGCGTGGGCGACGACTCGGCGCTGATGTGGATCTTCAATGCAAAAGCACTTGGGGAAAAGTACAGACTCTACGCCGTTGATCTACTCGGTGGACCTGGTAAAAGCAGACCGAACGAGAACTATAAGAAGAAGAACGATGAGGTCCAATGGATCGATGAGATACTCTCCGGACTTTATCTGGAAAAGGCCATGTTCGCAGGTGTTTCGATGGGCGGATATCTGGTGCAGCTCTATGCATTAAAAAGACCCGAAAAGGTCATAAAGGCCATTAGTATCTCCGGCGCCGTGCATGCGGGAACAAAGAAGAATGGGGCAAAGACACTGCTTAAGATCTTCCTCCCGGAAGCACTTTTCCCGACGGATAAAAACGTAATCAAACTGCTTAAGAAACTGAGCGGCAAGAACTATGCTGTCTTCACGGAAAATAAACTGATACTGGAACACTACAAATATCTGCTTCGGGGTTTCAATAACATGGCGATGAATCCGCATCATGTGTCGGATGGTTTCAGTTCGGAGGAAATCGACAGTATCAGAGATAAGGTCGTCTTTCTTGTGGGAGATGAAGATCCTTTCGAGAAACTTGGAGGCAAGCAGCTTCTTATCGACTTGAAGATGAATGCCACCTTCTATCCGGACGCAGGGCACGGACTGAACCATGAACTGGCGGAGCAGATCAATCAGAAGATCATTGAGGTCATGGCAAGTACGAGATAACAAAAAACCCGATAACTTGCGTTACCGGGGTTGTCAAGCTCGAGTAATTCGAACCGCTACGCATATTGTTTGTGAACGAGACGCGCGAAGCAATTATTAAAACTCCTTACCCTCTTTCATGTGTGTACTGATGTTCACATGTGTTATTCCGTTTCTCATTTGTATCAGACTGTCGCGGGTAATAACGTATTTAGGATAGTTGTCCCGTATGGATTCCAACGGTCTATACTCCCTGTTTTCTGTCTCGATACTGCTTAGGATCGTCATGGCAACCTGGATGTATGCATACTGCATCATTTGTTTTCGGATGATGAAATCACATTCAAGTTTTCCAATTCTGCCCACACTTACATCGTATCCTTTAGATTTGGCGTAGATATATGTTATATTCTCCAGTACAGAACCATAAGTGAATCTGTTGTCGGTATTCGTGGCAAAATAGAAACCAAGATCTGAAAGATAGTATTTCTGTTCTCCGGAAATCGACCTGCGCGACTTAAGATCAAATCTCTCGCATTTATGAATAATCTTTGCATCTATCAGGACCTGAATATATCTGTTCAGTGTCTCACGTGTAATATCGCTCCCGGCCTTATGAAGATCCTCCAAGATGTTAGTTAGACTGGTTGTTGCACCGAAATTGTTAATGATATACCGCTGAACAATATTGAATACAGATACATTACGTATCTTAACCCGCTTTCTGATATCTTTCTCAAATATCTCCGCGATTATTCCATTTATGTAGGTTCTTTTATCTTCCGGATCATCGTAGCTTAAAGCCTTTGGAAAGCCACCTTCGATGATATACTTATCGAATTCGGCTTCTGTGCTGATATCTACAGGAAGTTTAAGAAACTGCTTCATTCCAATATACTCATCGAAAGTCAGCGGAAATATCTCGAATTCCAGATATCGTCCCGTTAGTTTGGTAACAAGTTCACCGCTAAGAAGGTAGGAATTTGAGCCGGTGATGAATATGGAATACTCCTCTTCCTCGCGAAAAGCATTGATGACTTCTTCAAATCCATCAACATTTTGTATTTCATCAATAAAGAGGTATTTCACACCTTTAGCTGTACAAAGACTATCGATTACAGATTCAAGTTTATCTGCTGTTTTTATGCTTTTGAATCCTCTTTTATCCAGATTCAGATAAACGATGTTTTCTTCTTTAACACCTGAAGATCTTAGTTCTTCTGCAATGGTCTGCATAAGACAGGATTTACCACATCTTCTTATTCCTGTGATCACTTTGATCAGATCTGTTTCGTGGTAGAAGGATCGGATCTTGCGAAGATAGTTTTCTCTATGATACAGCTTCATGGTTTATACCTCCTTTGATAGAATATTATCATCGATTTGGACTTATTTCAATGTTAACGCAGTATTTTTGTCAATATTACAGAAATATACTTCGTTAAATGCAGATTAACGCATGTGAAGCAAAAACGAGAAACAAAAAACCCGTGATGGGGTATACATCACGGGTCATGTGTATTAGTTATATATCCGATATATAGCGTATATAGAGGGGACGAACGGTCACGCGTTTGGTGAAGTCACAATTTGTGACTTCACGAGTTCTGTCTCCTCGCAAACACAGCAAAACAGGAAATGTTTTC
>JAGCGE010000331.1 GCA_017649745.1 Clostridiales bacterium
CCACTCATCATGTGCAGTCGGAATAAGAACTGCCTTTTTGCCGATCTCCTTATGACCGAAATACGTTGTGTAATAAAGATATGTTAAGAAAACAAAGCAATCGAAGTTGTCCTTGTTTTCGCGAAGCCAGGTTATAAGAGCAGGAGTCTCAGGACCTTGAAGTCTCATCCATTCTTCAAGCTCTTCTACGGAATGCTCACCGACAGACATCTGAGAAGAATATCTGTTAAATACTTCCTGGTTACGCTCGTTTACGACAGGAAATCTGTGGACCTTTATACCGTTGATAATGTCGAGGTCATTCTCGTATTCGTTCTTCCATGTGACATAGTCGATCGCTTTTGTTGTTGCGACTTCGACTTCGTGATCGGTAAGAGATGCAACATGCTCGGCAAGCTGCTTGGCATGAACTTCCGCTCCGCCGTTTACTTCGTCACCGTATCTTTGTACAACAAAACAAATTCTCATAATCTCTCACCTTTGATAAATCTTTGGATCTGCTCCAGATAAAGAGCTGAGACTTTCTCATAGGAAAAGTCCTGAAGACGCTTGCTCTGACCTTCGATGATCTCTTCACGAAGCTTATCGTCATGAAGCACTTCATGAAGCTTGAATGCCGCCTTCTTAAGATCAGTATTATCGATAAGTACACCGCTTCCTCCGAGTGTATCCGGAACAGCTGCATTAGCAGCCGCGAGAATCGGCTTATTGAAACACATTGCCTCAACGAGCGGAACACAGAAACCCTCATGCTCACTCATGGATACGAATGCATCTGCAACTTTATAATATGCAAGGATCGCAGGAAACGAGACTTGACCTGTGAAGACAACATCTTTATCAAGACCCAATACCGTTGCGTAATCCTTAAGACGCTTGTCATAGTTTTCGAGTCCTTTCGGATTGCCGACTATGATAAGACGGATCTTGTCATCGTACATCTTCTTATAGTATGAAAGAAGCGAGATAAGATCTTCCTGTCTCTTGTTAGGCGTGATCCTTCCGACGAACACGATATTCTTCACTCCGTCAGAGTACTTGGATATTACGTCAGGATCAGGAGTCTTCTTGTAGTCTTCAAACGGTATCAGTATCGGCCTAATCGCCATGTCACACTTGTAGCCCATCGACTCAAGATCACGGCGGTTGTAATCAGATACGCAGAGGACTCCTTCGAAAGTTGAGTTAAGTCCTTCTGCCTCAGCGCGACCCTTGGAACAGAGGCGGGCTGTAAGACCTGAGTACTTGGCAAAGTACTTAGGCGGTGTGATGTTGTGATAGATAAGGAGCTTGCGTCCGCCGAACTCCTTGATCTTACGGTTAAGATCAGTTCCTGTCGAAAGATGATAGATCATGATATCGTCAGGCTGAAGCTTCGGAAGAGCATTGATCTCCTTGACGCCCGGATTAGATGCAAGGCGCGTGTCTATATGCTCGGCATAAGTGTTGATCTTATAGCCGTTCTTATTCATCAGATCCATTATGGCGAGCGCGTCGTTACTTACTGCATCACCGAAGGAAAGAGTTGTCAGTACCTGGAATAATCTCATAGCTCTGACTCCAGTTTACAGATCCTGGCCTCAAGGGCATTGATCCTGTTATAGAGATTCTCGCGCTCTTTATAGAGCTTGAAAAGATGCAGGAGCGCCGTCGTGAACTTCGCATCTATATTATTCTGTGCTCCCACCATCGGATCGATATAGAAAGCAGTGAACTTACGCACGATCTTACCTTTCTTTCCGATGTTGTTATATGATATTCCGCGATTGTTCCTAATGTAGTCAACGCAGTGCTTTATTGAGCCTGCCGTTCCCTCGTTCTGATACGAAAGAGGCACTGACTCGAAAGGCTCTACCTTAACATCAGGCAAAGTCGCTTTCGCTTCGTCATATCTCCTGTCGAGTTCGGATCTTACGTCAGTCATGAGTTACCTCTCTTCTCTTCCAATGCCTTCACGCGCTTCTCGAGAAGTTCTGCTCTCTTCTTGAGCTCTTCGTTGTCGCTCTTGACCTCACCGATTGTCTCGGAGATCCTGTAATAATAGTAGTTCAATGTGTTTTGCTGTCTAACGATAGGAAGGACGAAAAATCCCGTGATCTTACGGATCACCTTCTTAAAGAAGACTGCGATCTTGTTGCCAGGAAGCGGAGCATACGGCTGCACTTCGTAGTTATATGAGATATAGTCGATCGCCTCATCGAGGTCACCGTTTCTCTTGGTGGAATCGACATCCTTGAAAGACAGCGGCTCTTTGTCCTTGCCGCTTCTTACGATCTCGTCACGGATCTCCTCCATGATCTTTTCTATATCCACAGTGTTATCCATTTGTTCCCTCCGTACAGCGCTCGAAAAAATCGATATATTTCTTCGTTACTACATCCCAGTCAAAATGAGTCTTCACATACTCATAACCGTTGATGCCCATCTGATCAGCGATGTCCTTATTATCTTTAATGTAATTTACGCAACCCTCGAAGTCAAAGTAGTTCTTAAAGTAAAGTCCGCCCTTTGATTCTATCGCGAAGTTCTTTGTTACCGCGCACTCCTCGCAAACGATAACAGGTCGCTTGCCGAGCCAGCTCTCCATGATGACAAGTGAGAAACTCTCGTTTTTCGACGGCTGGCACAAAAGAAGTGATGCAGCTTCCGCATCGATCTTATCCTGAAGATCCACAAAACCAAGATCAACGAAATGCTCATTATTCGGAAGTTCGATGTTACCGCCTCCGATAAGGACAAGCTTCATATCACAAGGATTTCTCTTCAGATATTCGTCAAAATACTTAACTAACGTATGAACATTCTTGCCTTCGTCTTTTCGGCCGGCATAAAGGATAAAAGGCTCCTTGATGTTGAACTTCTCGCGAAATCTATCTGCGTCACCTGTAAGGCCGCAGTCTACACCGATACCCATGACGATCTCGTTTACCTTGGAAAGATCGAAAAGTCTTCTCGTGAGATCCTGCTCAGGCTTAGCATTAAACACAAGACCCTTAACGTTCTCATAGACATCTTTCAAGATATCCATATGCGCATATGCTTCGTCGTGAAAACAAGGAATGACGACCGACTTAGAAGGACATACCATGATGCCGTTTACAGTCGTTCCGAACATATAAGGGATGAATACGAAAAGACTGTAGTCGTCCTTATGCTGATCCATATACTCATAAAGCTTCGGGCTGTTGACCATCTCTTTGAAGAACACTTCCTGATCAGGAAGCTTAGGCACTCTGCCCCTCATGAGGATTCGGTTTACCCTGTCAAACTCAGCTGCATTACGCGTGCCTACAGGGAATCTGATCACCTTGATTCCGTCTTCTATCGTCTCGCCTTCCTTGTGGAAGTTAACGTTCCAGTCACTGTCGAACTGCTTGACGCAAGTAGTTAAGATCTCGAGTTCTACTCCTGCGGCATGAAGGTGCGAAGTAACACCGCGAAGCTCCATCTCGGCGCCTCCCGGAATGCTCTTGCCATACCACGGAACAACAAACCCAAGTTTCTTCATGACTGCCTCTTACTTACGAGCTACGATAGCGTAATCGAGGCTGCCGTACATCTTATCTGAGAGTTTACTGATAGCCTCATTAACCTCATCGAGATTATCGATCGAAGCTGACTTTATCTCAGGGATCTTACCGTCTGCGACAGACTTATCTGAATAAACGATCTTAATATCACTAAAACCGACGAGCTTAGCAATATATTCAAGATAAGCAGGATGGATCGGCTTCTTGTGCGAAGGATCGATATAGAATGAATCTGTGAATACTGATACGCTTCCAGGATTCTTAGTCTCGAAAATACAATATCCGCCCGGCTTTAATGCTCTGTATGCTTCTCTGTAAAGTGTTATAACATCAGCATTGGAAAGATACTCGACAACCTGAGCCGAGAATACTCCGCCGAGAGAATCAGGAGCGATATTCTTGATGTGGGAGATAGCATTTCCGTGCTGAACATCAAGACCCTTACGAAGACATCTGTTAACTGAAGGCTTGAACAGATCGATGCCGCCTGCCTTGATATCGTTCTCCTTCATGAGCTCTAAGAACTCGCCTCTGCCGCTTCCGATCTCAAGGATCGGTGCTTCCTGCTCCTTAAAGTAAGGAACGTAAACGGAGAGCTGTTCCTTAACAGCCTTCTCGTCGCCTCTGAAGTAGTCTTCGAACTGCTCATATTCAAAATCGGATAGGCCGTCATCGTTAGAGATGCCGAACTCATCCATGGCTCTTTGCATACTCTCGACCTTATTAGCAAGGTAGATATTCTGTGTGTTGAGCTTAACGATAGCATCACGGAGATTAACGATCTCAGCCTCATGCTCACCTCTCATCCTGTTAAGTTCGTTGATAGAAGCAACAAGATGGTGGTTCAATGTGTTCTGCTCAAGGAACATCGGACGGATGAGCTTAGCTCTGATCTTCCAGATGAACTTCTTGATGAAGTTACCGCCGAACTGTCTCTCGAGAGTCGTATCGATATGGGCATTTGCTTCACCAAGCTCGATCCTTAATGCGGAATCTTCTCCGGTTACTGCATTCGATGCCAAGATAAGATCATCGAAAAGGCCCTTATAGCCGTCCTTTCCTGCCTCTGCCTCAGCAACAAGGCTCTGAACACGGACTTCCTTGTCTTCGATCTCGTTAATGATCTGGTCGACTTTTTCCTTAGTTTGCATACTTAAGAAGCTCCTTTACCACATGATCCCAGGAGATGTGCATATCCCCTATCTTCTTCTTTGCATTCTCACCCATGGCGATCGCATTCTTCTCGTCTTCGCCAAGCTTATCCATAGCTTCAGCAATAGATTCGGAAGAAGGCTCACAGACGAATCCGTTCTTGCCGTTCTCGACGAACTCCAAAGGTCCGCCGCTGTCTGTTGCCGTTATTACTGGCTTTGATGAAGCCATTGCTTCAAGAGTTATATAACCGTAGTCCTCATCCTTAGGAATAAAGACAACACCTCTGCAGTTAGCATAAAGATCGATCTTCTCTTCCTGAGAAACGAAGTCGAAATACTTGACTCTGTCCTTAAGACCGAACTCTTCGATATTACGAAGGAGCTCTTCCTTAACGAGCGGTGTATCTGCGGCACCAACTATATAGAGGTTAATGTTCGATTTTGTTTTCGCGAGGGCACGAAGAGCCAGGAACTGTCTCTTTGTGTGATTGATCCTGCTAGGCATGAGGAGGTAATCCTTCGACTCCTTACAGTAGAACTTCTCCATGTCAGGGCATGGATGATAAAGAGGTGTGGACTCAAGTCCGCAGTACTTCTTAAGTCTCTTCGCTACGTTACCGGAGTTCGCATAAACGTGCTTTGCCTCTGCGATATATTTAACATCGGCATTTGTGATAATATCCTTGATCCTAAGACCTTCAGCATCACCGTGAATGCTCGACAGGTCTGTATCGAAAAGATCGTATGCCTGTCTATGCTGATGCAAGATCCACATTACCTTGTTAGGGTGCGGGATAAGATAAGCAGGGAATTTCATACCGATCGCGAGATCGATCTTACCTGCCCATGACTCACTTATATTAAGAAGTCTCATCGCAACAATGTGATCCTCTATCCTTGCGATAGGATTGTCATTGAACGGGATATTGATTATCTCGACTTCATGACCATGCTCTTCGAGAGCCTTACGGAGATTGTTGACGTGCATCTCCGCTCCGCCTCTGACAAATGGGATCTGTGTCGTTAGCAATGCTATCTTCATGTCTTATCCTCTCTTATCGTCATCCGGCAAATGCCAGATCTGATCTATCTTTACGATGCCGCTGTCTTCTCTAGGATCTACCATCTCGAAAGATGTTGCTTCCTTAAAGCAATCGACAGCTTCGAAGTCTTTATTCTGAATCATAAGGTCAGCGAAATACTTGCCCTTAAGGAGATCTACCTTAGGCATCTCGATCTCGAAGACCCCGTCTTTCATTATATCAAAGCGCTTGATACCGGCGAGCTTTGTATTGGTTCCGTAGCAGTATGTTCCGTCCTCTTTGAAAATGCCAACACCAAAGATCGCATCTTCGATCTTCTTGTCAGCAGTATATGTCACACGGAATGTGATCTTAGAACCAGTGTCAAAGCTCTTCTTCTCTTCACCGTCCTTATCAAGGACCTGAACCTTAGTGATCTTCGCTTCACCGCTACCGGAGTGTTTCTCTTCTTCGGTAAGACCGCCCTTTGCTTCGACAAAAGGCTTAACTCTTACTTCCACGCACTTATTGACGAACTCTTCTTTTCTCGTGAAGCTTAATACGAGCTCTTCTCTGGTAACGCCCTGTTCAAGAGAAGAAAGCCAGTAGATCTTGCCTTCCTTATCTGAAGGTCTGCCCATAAATGCCTTATATGCTCTCTCTATGAATTCAGAATCAGAAAGATCGTATTCTTCCATCTCTTCATTAATGAAGAATGCGACACCTGCCTGCTCACCTGTCATGTGATAGTTGGCTAGCTCCTTCGCCCAATACTGACGGCCCTCTTCTTCGAGCTTACGACCGAGAGCAGCATTAGTCAGATGGTCCACGAATTCAAGTATCTGTTCGTTAGGAGCGATGATCTTTGGAGCAGTCTCTTTCTTTTTCTCCTCAGCCTTCTTGTCCGCTTCCTTAGCTTCTTTCTTTGCCTTTTCTTTCTTCCTCTGCTCGTTACGCAGACGGCTCATGTAATCCATGTACTCAGGATGGATCTCGATCGGAAATCCGTCAGCAACGATCTTGCCGCCGTTGATCCAGATGGTCCTGTCACAGATAGCTTCGATCTGATCGAGAGAGTGCGATACGATAACGATCGTTGTACCTTTCTCCTTGATCTCCACGAGCTTGTCAAAACATTTAGCCTGGAAGTTCGCGTCACCTACTGCGAGGATCTCGTCAATGAGAAGAACGTCAGCATCAACGTTGATCGCAACAGAGAACGCAAGTCTCATGTACATACCTGAAGAATATGTTCTTACAGGGTTGTCTATGAATTCCTCGAGTTCCGAAAAAGCTATGATATCTTCCAGACGCGCATCTATCTCTGCCTTTGAAAGTCCGAAGATCGCTGCGTTGGTATATATATTTTCTCTACCGCTCATGTCAGGGTGGAAACCCGCACCGAGCTCGATAAGGCTCGATACACGACCCTTGACCTCGATCGTACCCTTATCAGGATAGAGGATCCTTGTCATTATCTTAAGGAGTGTCGACTTACCGCAACCGTTATGACCGATAAGACCAACTGCCTGGCCTTTTTCGATAGAAAGGGAGATGTCGTTTAAGACAATTCTGTCCTCGTGTTTATTGCGGTTCTTGAAGATAACTCTCTCCTTGAAGCTCTGGCCCTTATCAAAGTAGACCTTGAACTGCTTAGTAAGATTCTTGATTACGATAGAATATTCCGGCATATCAAAGTTCCTCCGCGAAGTGCTTCTTAAGCTTATTGAATACGAGGAAGCCTATGATGAGGAAGAATATTCCCAATCCCAAAGCCTCGAGAAGTGTCGACATGTCAGGTACCGATGACTCATAAAGAATAGTCCTGTATGCATTGATGACAGGTGTCATCGGATTACAGTGAAGCATTACATACTTGAGTTTCGCAGGAAGAGCATCGAATCTCGCCTTCGGATAAACAACAGGAGTAAGGTACATCCAAAGCATGGAAAGGATTCCCAGGATGTGCTCGAGATCCCTGAAATAAACTGTCAAAGCCGAAGTGATCATAGCGATTCCGAGCGCTAGGATATATTCGATGATCATGATTATCGGAAGATATGCAACTCCCAAAGGTTGTACCGGAGTTCTCGAGAAGAGAACGACAGCAAATACTACTACAAAGCAGAAGAGCATATTAACAAAACAGCTTGTAACATATGATATCGGCAGAACTTCTCTCGGGAAGTAGATCTTCTTAACAAGATCCTTCTGCGATATGACAGCCGTCGATCCGCCTGTGATCGAAGACTGGAAGAAGATCCACGGAATAAGCGCAACTGTAAGGAACAAGTAGTATTTGTCAGTACCGCCTGGGATGATATATGTAAATACAAATGAATAAACGAGTATCTGAAACAGAGGGTTCAGGAATGTCCACAAAAAACCAAGGACCGATCCCTTGTATCGGCCTCTTAAGTCCTTACGGACAAGACTGACTATCATCTGACGATAAGCCCAGATCTCTTTTAACATCAATTATTTCCTTCCCTAAAAGACTCGAGAACGTCCTTGATCGTCTCGAAGATATCGCACTTCGCTTCGAAGCCTGTAGCCTTCTGAAGCTTAGTAATATCGGCTCTTACGTGAACAAGCTTGTCATCGTCGAGCCTCGAAGGCAAAGTTACCTTAGATGAAGCCAATGGGCTCATCTCGACTAACTTACCTATAATGTCTCTGATATAGAAACTCTTGCCTGAGCCTACGTTATAGATCTCGCCGCTCTCGCCTTTCTCAGCGATGAGCCTGTAGGCTCTTACTACATCTCTTACATCCGAAAAGTCGCGCCATGAATCGAGGTTGCCAAATGTAAAAGTATCGATCTTGCCATTTTCCAGATCAACGATCCTCTGGCAATAATCGGTTACGACAAATCCTGTCTTCTGACCAGGACCTATATGGTTGAAAGATCTTGTCATGATAACGTCGAGATCATATCTTGACGCCATCATCTTAACGATCTCTTCCTGAGTGTTTTTCGAGATGTCGTATGGTGATGTGTTATTAAGAGGTGTCTCTTCCGAGATAACACCGTCAACAGCCTTCGAACCGTCATACTGATTCGCTGAACCGATGAGGATGACTCTTGTTTTCGGGCAGATCTTACGGACTGCCTCAAGGATGTTGACCGAAATGTCGATATTAAGGTGCATGGTAAGAAGGACCTTCTCCCATGAGATGCTCGGAGCAGCCTGTCCTGCAAGATTAAAGATGATATCAGGAGAAGCTTCCCTGATGATCTCTTCGCTCAGCACAGGGTCCAACATATCGACCTTACGAACGCTCGGATCGGAAGTGACCGCATCGACAGAGAAGACCTCGTAATCATGAGATTCGAGTTCCTGTCTTAAATATTTACCGGCAAAGCCGTTCGCACCAATCAGAAGTACTCTCATCAAGCAAGTCCGTTCTCTTTTTTAACGATCTCCAGGTCGTTTCTGACCATTCTCTTTACGAGTTCATTGAAGTCGATCTCGCGCTTCCAGCCAAGGACTGTCTCAGCCTTTGTAGGATCACCGATGAGGAGATCTACTTCTGCAGGACGGAAGAACTTAGGGTTAACCTTAACAAGTACCTTACCTGTCTTCTTATCAACGCCGACTTCGTCAACGCCTTCACCCTGGAATTCA
Organism: Clostridiales bacterium; assembly: GCA_017649745.1. The sequence goes on from JAGCGE010000331.1 coordinate 9,336, forward strand.
AGATCGATACCGAGTTCCTTAAATGCAACTTCACAGAACTCACGGACTGTTCTTGTCTCGTTAGTTGCTACAACATAATCGTCAGGCTTATCTGCCTGGAGCATGAGCCACATAGCTCTTACATAATCCTTTGAATGACCCCAGTCACGCTTACTGCTTAAGTTACCGAGTTCGAGGTGATCCTCAAGACCGAGGCTGATCTTAGCAGCAGTGTTGGTGATCTTTCTTGTAACGAACTCAAGTCCGCGTCTTTCTGACTCGTGGTTGAAAAGGATACCGGAGCAAGCGAATACTCCGTAGCTCTCTCTATAGTTCTTTGTTATCCAGTGGCCGTAGAGCTTAGCTACGCCATATGGGGATCTAGGATAGAAAGGAGTTGTCTCACACTGAGGAACTGCCTGAACAAGACCGAACATCTCAGATGTGGATGCCTGATAGAACCTAGCTTCAGGCTTAACTGTTCTAATTGCTTCGAGCATATTAGTAACACCGATAGCATCGATATTAGCTGTTGCCAAAGGCTGCTCCCATGATGTTGCTACAAAAGACTGTGCAGCAAGGTTATATACTTCGTCAGCCTGTGATATCTTCATCGCAGAGATAAGAGAGATCGGGTCTGTCATATCTGCATAGATGAATGTAACTTTACCTACCAAGTGGTTGGAATTACCGTAGTCTGCTACGCTCTTTCTTCTGACGATACCGTAAACCTCGTAACCTTTCTCAAGAAGAAGTTCTGCAAGGTAAGAACCGTCCTGGCCTGTAATTCCTGTTATCAATGCTCTTTTCATTAGAAATACCCCTCCGGGAAACAAATCTTAGTAAACAACTTATTATAGCATAACGAAAAGATTTGTTTAACCAATGACTGACACCGTCATGAGGGCTTTGTTGTGCATTTAGTATGGAAGTATCCTCGATTCCACACATTTATCGACAAACTCAGGGCTTCTCGTGAATCCGTATACGACGTCTTTTCGAGAAAGACCACTCTTCATACTGTCGAGCCAGAACTTCTTACCGCCTGCATCAGAAGGACGATCCATGAATGTCATGTAAAGACGCTCGAGGTACTCCTCGTCGGAGAGATTGTAGCCTTCCATCTCTTCGCTCAGGAAGAAGAATGCGCCTGCCTGCTCACCAGTCATATCGAAGTTAGAAAGAAGTCCGGCCCAATAATCAAGTCCGCCCTGATCATATGTACGGCCGAGAGCTGTCGTGTAAAGTCTCTCAACAAATCCGTATGTAAGAGAAGTAGGCTTGATATTAACAGTCGGCTTAACGACTCCGCCTGAACGGATGCCGTACTGAGCACATGTATCAGCCCACTCCTGAGACATGATGAAGGAATTAGCGACAGCTTCCCTGCTCATCGCACCTGATGTAAGCTGCGACATCCAGTAATCCTTACCTGCCTGATCAGGGTCACGGTTGAAGAACGTCTTGTAAAGGATATTGAGGAACTCGTCATTGCTCGTGTTCCTGTCCTTGAACTCCTGGCTCGTAATGAACAGATTAGCTGCTTCTGCACCCGTATTACTGAAGCTGTAGAGATTATCTGTCCACCAGTCGGCACCCTGCTTCTCAGGTTCACGTCCGAGAACGTTCCTGTAAAGTCTCTCGACAAATCCTCTGATCTGCTCCTTGCCGTCAGAGACAGGTGCAGGAGTAGGAGCCTGAGTAACTGTTGGACTCGGAGAAGGTGAAGGAGTCGGAGGAGGATTCTTGATCTTAAACGTGATATCCTTCGTTCCCTTGTAATTGCCGATACCCGTGACCGTAATAGTCGCTGTTCCGGCTTTAACATTATTCTTGTAAGTAAGCTTGTAGTCTGTTCCTTCCTTAAGAGCGAGATTACCGTTCTTCACAGTCAGTGAAGGCTTGATCTCCTTACCGGTGTAAGTCTGGTCTGATATTGAAGAGTAGCTAAGACCTGTGACATTCTTGGCAACGATATTAAAGTAGATAGTGAAGGAACCTTCATAGTTACCTATACCCTTAACTTCGATATAAGCTTTTCCGATCGCCTTGTTATCACCGAATGAGACCTTATAATCGGTATTCTCCTTCATGGCAACAGTACCGTACTTAACTGATACGGAAGGACAGATATAACCGCCTGTATATTCTCTGTCACCCAATGAGTAAGAAGAGAAATCAGAGATGTCTTTCTTATTGATAGTAAATGTCTTCGTGATCGTTCCCTTATAGTTGCCCTTACCTGTTACTTTCACGGTAGCAGTTCCGACATTGACGTTACCTGAATAAGTTACTTCATACTCGCTTGTCGTAAGATCCTGCTCACCATCAGTAAGCTTAAGGTCGAATGTGATCGAACTACCCGTAAATGTTACAGG
>JAGCGE010000332.1 GCA_017649745.1 Clostridiales bacterium
ATAGTGTTAAGTTCTACATCGACAAATACCTGTTAATCATGATGATGCCGCTGCTGTTTACACTTATCGGAATAGCAGTCTTCACTTCTTCTGATAATGGGGAAGATGTGTTTTCCAAGCTCGCGATGACTCAGATACCGGGTTTGCTCGCAGTGCCGAAAAGCATCATGCTCGCATGGAAGAACGCGAAGAAAGCACTTCCTAAAACCGGACCGTACAATAAGGTCTTACTTAAGCAGATCGGTATTTTGTTCTTAGTATTGGGTATCATGGCACTCTTCGTATTTGGGTTTATATCTGTCATTGATCATGGTCACACAAACAGAAGAGGGGGATTAATAATAATTCCGGCTCTGTTAATTCTTTTTTTCTGGATACCAATATTGTTCTATTATATTGTGAAACCCATCTTCATGCTTTGGCATGTCCGCCACGGAAACAGAAAGGCATACCCCGCCAAAGTCACCAGATCAAAAGATCATAACTATAAGCTAAAAAAGAATAAAAACAGACAATCGGAAGATTAGTAGAGAAGAACAAAAGATAAGAACAAACCAGTCAGCAGACCTGAAACTATAGTCATGCCCAGCATATTATTATTCGCGAATTCTTCTACCTGAGTCTGGCCGGCGATACCCATGCCGGCTGCAATCTGAACGACCACAATAGACAATACGATTTGAACAACTGTGGTAAACACCACATATAACAGGAAATATCATATTCCTCTAAGTAATCCCTTCATTCTTTAATCCCTGTATCCATACTAAGTATTCTTGCGAACCTTAGCCATATGAAAGTATTTAATCATATGGTGCACTTGAAACAAAAACACCCCGCATCATAACGACACGAGGTGGAAAAGACTGTAATTACTATATCTCTCAGTTCGAGCTCTTGAGTGTCGGAAACAAACAATGACTATACCTTCAGGTATCCAACAGACCCCTGATTTCACAAGGGTCTTAGATCGTTAATTTCGGCTTTTAATAGTCCAGACTATCCTCATTTAACAAAAAATCAAACAAGTTCATAATTGTAATTCCCTGATCGTTTCTCCAAATCTTTGTACTCCCGGCTACAATGATTATTTTCTTGAAAGAATCAGATATCCTTACGAGCGAAGCCTGCTCCTGCTCCGTCTTTTCTTTATCAGGCAGAGCAAATGCAGACTGTATATAATACCGTTTGCTTCCCTGGTTAACTACAAAGTCTACTTCTAACTGCTTTTTGGTTCTTTTCCCGTTCTCATCAGCTCTGATTTCCACAACACCAACATCAACACTATATCCACGATAGATCAGCTCATTGTAGATTATGTTCTCCATGATATGTGTCTCTTCAAACTGTCTGAAATTCAGAAAGGCATTTCTTAGTCCTACATCGGTATAGTAGTACTTGGATGGCGTACTAATATACTTTCTTCCTTTTATGTCGTAGCGTTCTGCCTTCTGAATCATAAAACTCTCCTGAAGGTACCTTAAGTAATTAGCTATTGTAGGCATAGAGATTCCCTTACGTCCACTACTGGTATACGTATCTGAAACCTTCTGCGGATTGGTAAGAGAACCAATAGCAGAAGCCAGCAATTTCATCAGTTCTTCCATTCCACTTCCGTCATGAATATCATATCTATCGCAGATATCACGCAAATATATTTCCCTGTTTAATCGTTCCAGATAAGCAGCTTTAGATTGGTCATCAGGTTCAGAAAGTATGTGAGGGAGCCCTCCATAATACATATAATCCTGCCAGGCATCATACTTATCTTTTCCGGAAGCCGGCAAATATTCAGAAAACGATAATGGAGCAATATGGATCTCATCTCCCCTTCCCCGAAATTCAGTCATTATGTCTGATGATAGGAATTTCGAGTTACTTCCGGTAACGTAAACATCTACATTCATTTTTCTGAGGAGACCATTCAATACACCATATAGTCTTATAGGAACGTCAGGATTCTTCATTTCCTCTTTTGTTATTGCATACTGCGCCTCATCTATAAAAATATAATAGTTCTGATTTCTATCAGTCAGTCTGCTCTTTATAAAATCATTCAGTTTATGGGGGTCAGTATATTCAACGTATTCTTCGTCATCCAATGGAACGGTGATTATATTGTCTTTTGGTATTCCCTGCTCGATGAGATAATTATAGAATATCTCGAACAAGAGATAAGACTTTCCGCATCTTCTTATCCCGGTAATGACCTTTATCAAACCATTATTCATATGGCTGATCAGCTTGTCTAAATATCGTTGTCTATCAATTTCCATAGAATGCACTCACTTTAGATTTTAGGTACGTATACCCATTTTCTAAAGTGTACATCCGCAGAACTATATTTTCAACTGTAATTTTAGAAAACGGGTACATTTACCCATTTTCTAAAATTGAAGTTTCTTATCAGGCATTGTTGCTAACCTCTGTTATCAACTTAAATTATAAACGGTAGTATATTTTATTCAAAATAAAAGAGCCAACGGGTATTATCTGTAAACCTGATATAAGCATCTTCTCTCTCTCGTTTCCGGTGCAGTGATTTGATCTCCCTGTTACAGTCGATCTGCTTCTGTTTGTCAGCATAGATCTTGGCGAGCTTTGAGAAATATTCCTTATCTTCTTCTGAAGCGGCATCAAGCACTTCACCAACCAACTTGGAATCATATGAGAAGTGTTTTGCTTCACCTATAATTCCGAATCTCAACAGATATCAAAAAGCTAATAACTACATTATATGGTTTCATTCTACTGCTTTAAACGTTTAAGAATTTCTTCGTTGTTTTCCAAAGCAGTAAAGACGCCGTCTTCCGACAGCACACCTCTCTTAAGATACGGCGGAAACCCGCCCTGCTCATCCATTTCAAAATCTTTCTTCCAGTCAGCGCCAGCATAGTATTTATCGAGCTTCTTAACCATTGGCTGGAATCGCAGATACTCTTTTGCCAATGAATCAGACGGCAGAGGTTTTTCCATCTGAGACATCAGATAATTCAGTTTATCGAGGATCCGTTCCATTTCCCTGACTCTGTACATCGATTCAGCAAACTGTCTGTCACAACTGATCTTATCAGTAATTCCGAACCTGATCCACTTGTCTCTGTTACGTTCCTGGAAGACATCGTAATATATCTCAGGAACAGACTGCTCACCGTCTCTTAACATAGGAAGTGCTTCGAACAAGGGCTTGTTCTCGATCCTGCGCGGATAGTTATGGCCGGACAAAAGGAATTTGAAATCACCTATAGTGAACCGTTCGAAATAATCACTAACGAGCAATATCTCTGTGCGTGTATACATCGTATTTCCGCCATTGAAAACCGTTTTGTCCGATATCACCAGACGCCACGATTCGGGCTCCCTGACAATATAAACATCAGTGTCGCTATTGAGCTCCCGGTCTCCGGAACAACATGTCGCGATGTCTATAATTTTACTCATATATCTTTCCCATATAAAGGATCTTAGCCATCTTATAAAAATCAAGGTTTTCAAATTCAGCCCGTTCTTACAGTGGTCTCAGATCTTAATCTCAATGAATCAGTTACCGGTATTATTTCGTCCTTTTAGGTTCAATCATTCTTAGTGCTATTGCGCTTTACTTCATCCATTTCTGCTATCAGCTCTTCCAACGGGTGGTATTCGCCACCCCACCACTCAAAAAC
>JAGCGE010000333.1 GCA_017649745.1 Clostridiales bacterium
ACGGTTAGGTCTACACTTAACAAAATTATATCCCATGAGCAGATCCGAGTTAATGGTAAGTTCGAAAAGCCGTTCATGACTAAGGCCAACTGTATGCTCTTTGTGGGTTCGAATGATCCCATCCAGTTAAGCCCGAATTCTGGTATGAAGCGTAGGCTTATTGATATTCGTCCAACCGGTAATTTGCTTTCCGCGGATACTTATGACGAATGTATGGAGCACATACCTTTCGAGAAGTCCGGTATTGCTTGGCGGTGTTATCAGACCTACAAGAAGTTAGGACGACACTATTATGACCATTATATTGCTGAAGACATGCTGGCAAGAACCTCACCTTTCCACAACTTCGTGGTCGAGAATGTCATGGAGCTTAAAGACGGAGTAAGTCTTGCAAGAGCCTATGACATGTATATCAAGTACGCTGAACTCTGTAAGTTTAAGAACGAACTTGTTAGATATAAATTTAGAGATACTCTTAAATTATATTTCGACAAGTATGAAGATCAGAAGTTTAGCGGCTTCAGATGGGAAAAGATTGGAAAGAGTAAGCCTACAGAAATTTCACCGGTTCTGACATGGCTCTCATTCAATCAGTCACATTCGGATTTCGACCAGTTGTTCGAGTCTCAGCCTGCTCAGTACGCGAATAGGGACGGCTTGCCTGAGAGAAAGTGGGAGAACGTTACTACAAGACTTAGCGATCTCGATACTCACAGGTTGCATTATGTAAAGATGCCTGAGAATGTTATCTGTATCGATTTCGATATCAAGGATGATAATGGTAATAAGTCTTTGGAGCGAAACATGGAAGCAGCATCGAAGTTCACACCAACCTATGCCGAACTTAGTAAGTCTGGCAGTGGCATTCATCTGCATTATATTTACACCGGCGGAGATCCAAAAGATTTAAGTAGGGTTTTCGGAGATAATGTAGAGATTAAAGTATTCACTGGTAACTCATCTTTAAGAAGAAAACTTACACGTTGTAACGATCTTCCTATAGCTCAGATGAGTTCCGGTTTACCAACTCGTGAAGTGAAAGGAGGAAACAAGTTGATAGATTGGGTGGGCTTTAAAACCGAGAAAGAACTTAGGAAACGAATTATCAATGCCATGCGTAATGCCGACAAGAATAATCCGGAAACCTATGGTAAGATTTATCCTAAGTTGGCACCTTTCCATAAACCTACAATAGACTTCATCAATTCGCTTTTGGATGAGGCCTATGAATCAACATTATCCTATGATCTGAGAAACGATCTGGCACATACAATCCTGGCGTTCGCAATGGAGAGTCATAACAAGTGCGATTATTGCGTATCCATTGTTAATGATATGAGGATGTGTTCCAAGGATATATTGGAGAAGGAAAAAGAAGATACTGTAGTTGATGAGAACGCTCCTATAGTTATATTTGATACCGAGGTGTCTCAGAGCTACAAACAGTATCTGGAGTATTGTAAGAAGAATAAGGTTCCGGTTAATCCAAAGATACCTGAAGATGCAAAAGCACACTTCCTGATTTGTTGGAAGTTCTTAGGTAAGGATAAAGAAGTCCAGAAGATGCTTGATCCTAAGCCTGAAGAAGTTGAGGCACTGTTTAAGTATGGTTTGATCGGTTTCAATAACCGTGACTACGATAACCATATGCTGTGGGCAGCCTCACAGGGTTATACAGCAGAAGAATTATATTCGCTTAATAACCGTATCATAGCTGAGCATGATCCAAATGCTAAGTTTGGTCAGGCGTACAACATCTCTAAGACCGACATCTTAGACTTTGCATCAGCTGGAAACAAGAAGGGTCTTAAGAAGTGGGAGATTGAGCTTGGCGAAGACCATCTGGAATGGGATAGACCTTGGTATGAGCCTATACCGGATTCAAGGCTTCATGATTGGGTTACTTATTGTACGAATGACGTAGTAAGTACCGAACGGGTGTTTGAACATCTTCAGGAAGACTACGAAGCTAGAGAGATGCTTGCAAAGCTCGCTGGCGGCACCATGAACGATAAGACCAATTCTCTCACAATTAAACTTCTCACTCATGGTATAGATAATCCTCAGTCTCAGTACATCTATACCGATCTCAGTACTATCTTCCCGGGTTACGAATATCATCCCGAAGGCATTCCCAAAGAATTATATTCCACAGCACCAGGCACCAAGATCTCGAAATCCAGAAAGTCTATCTATATGGGTGAGGATCCGTCTGAAGGTGGTTTCGCTAACTGCCCTAAGCCTGGAGTATACTTCAATGTTTGGTTGTTTGACGTTGCTTCCATGCATCCGCATTCAGCTATCGCATTGAAGATCTTTGGCGATGTCATCACCAAGAGATACGAGAACCTAGTAGAAGCACGAGTTGCTATCAAACACATCAAAGAGATCGGAGACGCAGCATATCATGAAGCACTCAGGAGAATGGAAGCTATTAGAGAAGGTACTTCTAATATTATTGAGGGCATACTTAAAGGATTGTCTGGTGAGGCCCTCGAAAAGAAATGTAAAGCGATTGCTAATGCGCTTAAGACGGCTATCAATTCAGTATATGGATTGACAAGTGCCAAGTTTGATAATAAGTTGAGAGACCCGAGAAACGTAGACAATATTGTTGCGAAGTATGGTGCTCTCTTCATGATCACTCTTAAGCACAAGTTGCAGGATATGGGTTGCACAGTTGTCCACATCAAGACGGACTCAATCAAGATTGCTAACTGCAACGAAGAGATTGAGAAAGTTATTATGGACTTTGGTAAACAGTATGGATATACCTTCGAAAGAGAAGCGGTTTACTCAAAGATCTGTATTATTGATGACGCACAGTATATCGCTTACGAAGTCGAGAAGGATGGTAAGAGATTGGAGAAACCGTTCTGGACTGTAACAGGAGAAAAGTTTGCTCCTAACTACTTGTTCAAGAATCTCTTCTCACATGAGCCTGTTGAATTTAGCGACTATCCTGAGACTAAAGCCGTATCAGACGCAGCAATCTACATTGAGCGCGATGGATCTGAGAAGTTCATCGGAAGAGTCGGTTCGTTCGTGGCTGTAAAAGAAGGCCATGGCGGAAAGCTCTTACGTATCAATGGAGATAAGAGATCCGCAGTAACAGGAACAAAAGATTATATTTGGAACGAGGCCAATACCATCAAGGAACACCCTGAATGGCTTGACTACGACTATTATCGTTCCGAATGTGACAAAGCAGTTGACACTATTAATAAGTATTATCCGTTTGATCAGTTCGTCGAATGTGATCCGACGGATATTACTTTTGTACCGTACAACGAAGATGAAGTTGTACCATTTATGAATCCACCAGAAATTGCATAAGTGAAAGGAGAACACTATTATGAAGATCAGAATCGAGAGAGCAGCTAGAGCAGAGATGATGTTTGTTGAGGGAGCAGAGCAGAAAGATATTCTGCCCGGTTCTTTCAGAAACTTCAGAGGCGAGAAGAGAAGATACAACGACGAGGGTAAGAGGAACTTCAACCTCGCCCTCAACTTCCCTCAGGAAGAATTGGATAAGATCGCAGAGACAGGACTTCGCATAAAGGAACTTCCTGCAAGAGACGAGGAGTATGATGAGCCTCTGAGATTCGTTAAGGTTAATGTAGCGCTTGGAGGAAAGGTACCTCCGCAGTTGTTCTTGGTTAGCCCTAACGGTAAGCTGAAAGAACTGAACCAGAATGAGCTCGGGCTTCTTGATGGCGCAAGGTTCTCTAACGTAGATCTTGTCATCAGAACTTATCACCGTGACGAGAACACAACGTCATTATATTTGCAGAAGGGATACTTCACAATCGAGCAGGATCCAATCTCTGCTAAGTATGCTAACTACGATGAAGGTAACGATGAAGAGGATGAAATCCCTTTTGATTGAGGTTGACTTATGAACACAGAGCTTTATCCGCATCAAATAGATGCTCTTAAAAAGATGCATAATGGCTGTGTACTATATGGAGGAGTTGGTTGTGGTAAAAGTAGAACCGCTTTAGCTTACACTTATATTTGTGAGTTAGGCGGTTCTCTTCGTATTAATGGTAAAGGTGTGTTTACAAAACCAGAAATAAAGAAGGATGTATACATTATCACAACCGCAAAGAAAAGAGACACTATGGAATGGGAGGGAGAGGTTGCATACTTCTGTCTCCCATCTTCTATTAATGTTGTCGTTGACTCTTGGAATAATATACAAAAGTACAAGTCTGTGCATAGCGCAATGTTCATATTTGATGAGCAACGAGTTGTTGGTTCTGGCGCTTGGGTTAAAGCATTTCTAAAGATAGCAAGACAAAACCATTGGATACTCCTGTCCGCAACACCTGGTGACCAATGGAAAGATTATATTCCGGTTATGGTGGCTAATGGCTTCTACAAAAACAAAACAGACTTCAATAATCAACATGTGGTTTATAAAGCTTATTTAAAGTTCCCAGCTATAGACCATTATGTAAATGTTAAGAAGTTGAAGTGGATAGCAAGTCAGATCCTAGTCAAGGTTGATTATGAACATGACATTATAAAACATAAGATTGACATTAAGTGTCACTATGATCAAAACCTATACCGGAAAGTAATGAAAGATCGGTGGGATCCGTTTGACAATTGTCCGATCGAGGAAACTGGGAAACTTTGCTATTTATTGCGGAAGGTTAGTAACTATGACAAGTCCAGATACACCGAGCTTGACAATATACTAAAAACTTACAAGAAGAATAAGGTAATTATATTCTATAACTTCACGTATGAGTTAGTTGGTTTGAGAGAGTTCTTTGCCGAACGAGGTTACGAGATTGGGGAATGGAACGGCGAGGAACACACCGAGATACCCACTGGGGAAAAGTGGGCCTATCTATGTCAGTACACCGCAGCGTGTGAGGGATGGAACGCTATTACCACTGACACCACAATATTCTTCTCACAAAACTACTCGTACAAAACACTTACCCAAGCTGAAGGCAGAATCGATAGACTTAATACTCCGTTCAAAGAATTATATTACTTTTACTTACGGAGTAACTCACCAATAGACCTGGCGATAAAAAGAGCATTACTACTGAAAAAGAATTTCAATGAGAAAATCTTTGTAAAGGGGGTTTCAGAATAATGCTGGAGCAAATAAGGGATCATCAGAACTATTATGTGTCGGACGATGGGAGTGTCTACAGGAGGCGCAAGCAAGGCTTGTTTAAGTTAGCACCCGACTGGTCTAACAATTATGCAAGAGTTTGCTTGGACGGTAAAAACGAATCAATCGCAAGGTTGGTACTAAATACTTTTGACCCCATAGACGATCCGACACTGATCGCTTTCCACATCGACGGTAATCATCACAACAACCATTTATCTAATCTGATCTGGATGACCGCATCGCAGGTTCAATTATATTCCGGTTACACTTTAGATTATCGTAAACAGGTTCTTACAAGAGGGCGCAGCTAAATCGCGTCCTCTATTTTTTTTAGACTTACCCCAGAGGTATCGTGGTAAATACTATGACTATAGTAGAGAGGAAGGAAAAATCCACCTCTCTTGTCTTTTGTGAAAGGAGGACAAGCTATGCTTGAAAGGGATTACCAAAAGAAATTGGTAAAAAAGCTGAAAGAAAAATTCCCGGGTTGTTACGTAATCAAAAACGACGCACAACTAAAACAAGGGATACCAGACTTGCTTGTATTATATTCCAACAAGTGGGTCGCACTGGAAGTCAAACAATCAGCAACCGCACATCACCAACCGAATCAGGATCACAACGTGGAGCGTATGAACGACATGTCATATGCTACTTTTATTTATCCTGAAAACGAAGCCCAGGTCTTCAAGGAGTTAGAGGAGGTGTTTAGATGAGCTTCACGTTCTTTGATCATAGCAGAGATATTCCTGCAGGATCACACGCACTCTTAAGCGCTTCTAAATACTTCTGGACAAATTACGACAACGATAAGTTATACAACTACATCAGTTCGTCATATGCCCAAGAGATTGGAACAATACTTCATGACCTGGCCGCAACAGCTATTAAATACAAAGTGAAGATCCCTAAACTCGCAGCTAGACCAATTATATTGCTTTGGCTGTTATCACATGGGATACCACGAGGAGTCATTGACGTTAGTAAGTACATCGACAACTTCTGTGCTTATGTCAACGACGCAATCGGCTTTGATATGACAGCTGAGCAACCACTTAAATACTCAGGTAATGCATTCGGTACTGCAGACGCTATTCGTTTCAACGATAAGAAGATGCACCTCCGAATACACGACTTTAAATCCGGCGTAACTCAACCTTGCCTCAGGCAGTTAGAGATCTACGCCGCTTTATTTTGCCTCGAGTACAAAGTGAAGCCTAAGGACATAACTATTGAACTTAGGATTTATTGGCAGAACGAAGTCATAGTTGGTAATCCGACTGCAGCTGACATTCTACCACTTATGGACAAAATTATATCTTTTGACAAATTCATTAACACCGTAAAGGGGGATTAAGCCATGGAAGATTATTTAATGCACTCAGGTAAAGCACATGACGAGAATCCTCCTGGACGAGGATCTGGTCGATACCCGTTTGGTTCGGGTAAGCGTAAGCATCAGCACGCATGGGATCTTAAGTCAAGGATTGACAAAATGAGAGCCGAGGGCAAAGAGCCTAAGGAAATTGCTAAAGAACTTGGCTGGACTATGGATCAGTATAACAAGGAATCTCAGAAGTTTGAGAAGGTTGGAAATACATCCAGGTATAAAGCCGAGTTGGAAATAGCGAACCACGAGATCGCATTAGATAAGCATGAAGAGCTTTTATGGTATAGGTCACACAATGACCCTAAAACCGGAGAGCCATACACGACAACTGAGATTGCGAGACAGATGGGATTCAAGAATGAATCAACACTTAGATCATTCGAGAAGTCTACAAAAAACTCTGAGGAATCTCCTGTATTCGTAGCCGCCAACAAGATTATGGAAGAGGCTAGTAAGACTGGCTACTTAGATGTTGGTAAAGGCTCAGCATTATATTTGGACATTACAGAAGACCGAATGAAGACCGCTTTGCTCGTAGCAGAGAAAGAAGGCTTCAAGATCGCTAATGATGTTCATGTAAAGCAGCTGAATGACTCGGACAACTTTACAACTCGTAAGATCTTAGTTTCTCCAGATGAGTTAAAAGCTAACCCTGACCTTAGTCCTATGCAGCTTGCTTATAAGGCAATTAAGGCCAATAACGTCGAGAGGTTCTATGACGAACAAGACACTAGGCTTGACGCTCAAAAAGATCCTACAATGCAGCATATCGACCCAGTTAGAATAGACCCTTCAAGGATCAAAGTTCGTTATGCTGAACAAGGTGGAACCGCTAAAGATGGTATGATCGAAATCGCAGCCGACATTGACAAAAATGGAAACATAGTACCACGAAACGCCGATCTTTCACTTGGCCTTCGTGCTGATGGAGAGTTCGCTCGTTACGCTCAGGTTCGTATCGCTGTTGATGGTGGTAAAGAACTTGCAGGTAAAGAGAATCCTACAGGTGGTATGTACATTAAAGGAATGGCTGTGTACAATGTCGATCTGCCAAAAGGAACCGACATCTTAGTTAACTCTAACAAGAGTGAAACTAAAGGATTGGCTAAAGCACTTAAACCAATGGAAGAAGCAAAAGACAATCCATTTGGAGCTTCTACGATACAAAGATGGTACGAAGACCCTAAGACTGGGGAAAAGAAACTTAGTGCCGTTCAAATCGTAGGTGCTACAACCATGGACGACCATGACGCTCATGTTGAGGGAAGATGGGCAGAATGGAGTAAGAATCTTCCTGCACAGTTCTTATCTAAACAGAACTTAGGCTTGGTTAAGCAGCAGCTCAAGGTTGATGTAATGAAGAACGAAGATGAATTCGAAACCATTATGTCAATTAGCCAGCCAGTAGTTAAGAGGCAGCTCCTTATAGATTTTGCTGAATCTTGTGATAAAGCAGCAGAAGAACTTAAAGGTGCTCCGTTACCTGGACAGAAGACACACGTTCTCTTGGGCTCAGAGACACTCAAGGATAATGAATGCTTCTGTGCAAACTACGACACAGGAACAACTGTTGCTCTTGTACGATTCCCTCACGAAAGTCCATCTCAGATCCCTGTTCTTAAAGTTAATAATAGAAACAAAGAAGTCAAGGATATGGTAGGTAAAACACCTCTTGACGCTGTTGCTATTAATAAACATGTGGCGGATCAGATGTCGGGTGCAGACTTTGATGGAGATAACGTTCTGGTATTACCTATGTCAAGAAAGAACGCTGATGGCAGCTTCGATAAGGCTTACAATATTAAAGCTCAGAAGATGCTTGATGACCTTAAAGGATTCGACACTGAGGAATACGGACTTAACAATCCTCGATACGCCCACATGGCTAAGAAGGATAAGGATGGCAACTTAACAGACGAGCCTACTTACTATTACCCTAAGACCGAGAAAGCAAAAGGAACGGAAATGGGTAAGGCTTCAAACCTCATTACAGATATGTACGCTAAAGGATGTGACGATCCTCATGAAATAGCAAGAGCGATCAAATATTCTATGACAGTTATCGACTCTAAGAAGCATAAACTCAACTACAAAGCAGCTTATGTGGATCTAGGGATCGATGAACTTAAGCGTAAATACCAGACTCAGCCTGACGGAAAGGTTGGAGGCGCTAGTACGCTGATCTCTAAATCTTCTTCTCCTGTCAATGTTAAGAGGATGGAATGGGATTATGGTAAGATCGACCCTAATACTGGTGAGAAGATCATGAGAACTCCTCAGCAGACTACCAAGATGAAGCGTAAACCTGTCTATGCTGAAGCTCCTGAAGGATACACTTACGAAGACGCAGCTGGTAAAACACATAAGTCTAAGTATTTCAAGGATAAGAACGGCAAGAACGTAGTCGCTACATACACAGGTAAGGTTGTAAAGAACAAAGATGGTTCTTACTCCTACGAACCTGGTAAAGGTAGGCAGCAATGGGTCGATGATAAGGAAGTTGACAGGACTATGGAAGTAAGCCGTATGTCCAGGGCCAAGGATGCATATGAACTGCTTTCTAAGAACCCTTCTAAGATCGAGGTTACTTACGCAGACTACGCTAACCATATGAAATCTATGGCTAACAACGCCCGTAAGGCAGCAGTCATGATCGATACTTCTTATCCAGTAGATCCGAAGATGAAGAAAGAATACGCTAACGAGATAGCATCTCTCGAAAAGAAGCTTATTAATTCTAAGAAGAACGCAGTTAGAGAAAGACAGGCTCAGACTCTGGCTACTTCAAGAGTTAATGCTGAGATTGATGCTAATCCCGGGATGTATGATGATGCATCTTCAAGGAAGAAGTTACGTGACCGCGCACAGAAGCAGGCTCGTTATGATTGCAATGCCCATAGAGATATGGTTACATTCACACCTTCAGAATGGGAAGCAATCGAGAAGAAAGCAGTATCAGCAACTAAGTTAAGGGAGCTCATGGCCCATGCAGATCAGGCTGACTACACAAGGATGGCACTTCCTCGTAGTAATAGTATCTCTTCAGCAAAGAAGTCAAGGATTCGTACTCTTGCAGCACAGGGATACACACAGGAAGAGATCGCAAAGATGGTCGATGGAGTTTCCACATCATCAGTAAGTAGCATACTTACAGGAGATTAAAGGAGATATTATGGCGTTATTTGTTTGCCCAAAGAAATACTTATCGGATGAGGTTGTCCCAGTTCCCGATCCGGAACCGACACCAACTCCTACACCAGATCCTGAACCCGAACCAGATATACCTACACCTGACCCGGAACCTAATCCCGATCCTGGTGCAGTGTATACTCAAGGATTCAGAGATCTTACAGTAATACCTGACTTATGGAACACTGGATGTGACGAGAGTAAGCTTGAGTACACCATAGGTACCGAGAATGTTGCTGATATGTATACACTTTTCGGTATCGATATGCGTGAGGATGGCCAGATCAGGTTCGCTAAAGCTAAAAACTTGGAACTGCCTACAGAAGTAGTAGTAGAGAATGTAAGGTTTACACTTAAACCTAACTACATTGCTGTTACAGCATACAGTGAGTTGCATACTTTCATATTCAAGAATTGTAAGTTTGATGCAGGCTTCGCTACCGGATCAAAGACACCTGGCGCTACAAACATGGTGTTCACTAAGTTCTATGACTGTACATTCCCGAACTTCAGTGGTGTAGATGCTGAACTCCATAACTGTTTCATTGGTAACGGCGATCACCTTGATGGCTTAAGGATCGACTACAACGTTAGCGTATACGACTGCTATGTAGCAAACCTGCTGCCAAGAGAGTCTAACACCTCTGGCGCACACGTTGACGGATGTCAGATCTATAACGCTAAACTGTCTGGTAACCAGGTTATTGATGGTAAGGACAGGTATGAAGCAGGTGACATTCACTTCTACAATACCCGTATCGAGATGCCTGACATTAACTACCCTGTTAAGGGCGGTGGTGTAACAGGATGTCTCTATACCGAGAACCAGTCTGACTTCTTAGGTACATTTGAGGTACATGACTGTATCGTAAACGGTGGATCCTACTGCCTCTACATCGGTAATTCTTCTTATGAATTGAACGGTGTGATGGAGAACGTATGGATAGGAGACGGACGGAGGTACGGTATGTTCTATCCTGTTCAGAACGACATCAGCAACATTACAAAAACTGATTGTATTGCAACGCCAACACTTTACGTTTCATCTGTTAAGAAAGAGAACGGAGAGATCCGGGCCCTTGTTACAAATGATACGAAGGTGGAGAGAACTCTTATGGTTCGTACAGATAGTGGCGATCGCACCTATACAATCCGTAAGTTCGATAACTTCGAGGACACTACAGATTTCAAGGATATGTGGGACTACCCTATAGATATAGAGGTATCCATCCCTGAGGACAGCAGTTTCGTTGTCTTCTTCGATAACACGAACGGGGATATGGCCCAGATCAGATATGTCCAGTTTGAGGGTTAATTGTATACCCTAATTCAAGGATTTGTAGCTAGTAAAAAGAATAGGTTTACCCTAGGTTTTGAAAAAATATTTTAAAATAAAATCTAAGGTAAACCTATAGTTTTAGTACAGTATTTTAGGCGTTTTTATAGGCCCTAATTCAAGGATTGTTGACCAAATATAGGGTCTATAGAAACCTGCTTTTATACAAGTACTTTCAGGAGGCTTCTGAATGTCGACACAGAAACGAAAGAACATGTGGTTGACTACAATTGACAACCCTTTTAACCCATTTACACAGTTCGATGACTGGTACGACTGGGACCTTAAGATGGGTTACGATACTTGTGGTCGAATCGCAAAGCTTGCGCCGACTTCTGATGAAAACTTAACTGAATTCGAGAATGAAGAATTGATTAATGAAGCAATTAATTTGATTTTAGATCAGTTCGATGACGAAGTTTACAAGTTAGTGTTCGAGGAAGAAGTTTCACAAGCAGAAAAAGAATAAATTTTATGTGAATTTTAAAAGGTTTTCGGTGATTTATGGATTTGTCTTTGCTGTTACTAGATGTTTTACTTTGTATTTTAGTTTTAGAATTGCTAAAGCATGAAGAATAAGAATTAAAAGTCAGTTTTATTTGCAGAAAAACGGACTAAACCCACCTATAGGTATCACAAAACTGGTACCTAGGGAGGGGGTCCGTAGAAAAGACACCCCCTACGCAT
>JAGCGE010000334.1 GCA_017649745.1 Clostridiales bacterium
GGTTCATGGATCTGATAAGACTTATGATAAATAGCATTAGATAAGAATTCCTCGATCGCCTCATAACTGTAGTTCTTTACTCTTACAGCTTCAGCTTGTCCAGCAATCTTAAATATCTTCTCAGCAATTACATTGTTCTTTATGTAACTGAGTGCATCCCGCAGCTGTTCATCTATCGGCCCGGCGAAAATGCGTTCTTCCATACCCTGGCCTGTTGGATCAGGGATATTAACAACTTCTATCCGGCTATACGGGAAAAATGCTTCCGGATTATCATTAAAGAACAGCAGACCAACATTCAATGGTTTATAGTATTCTGTTGGGCCATCTGCGATTCGTAGATCCTTAGCTATCTGAATCGTATCCAAGTTATCAAGCTCATTAATTAGGCTGCTGTTTACATTCTGAAGGTAATTTCTGATAATCGGATACTTTAGATCCTTCATTTCAGCTTTAGGATTAATCCTGTCATCAAACGGAACATTATGTGTTAAAGACATTAGCTCCTTAACATCTAAATCGGTTGCTTCAATCGTGCTGGATAACTTGCGAATATAGTATATTTTCTCACTATTCTTTGAATCCGGTGACTTCGGGCAAGCATATGGTCTTTCATATCCGCCCGGACACCATATCAACAGAAGCATCTTTCCTTCAAACATAACAGGCTCTGTCTGAGGAATATAAACAGGTCTCAGATACTTACAATACCTAAGAAGTTCCTTTTGTATTTTGTCTACCGACTCTGGTGATATTCCCTTTACCGGTCTTACGACTTTCCCGTCTTTTTCTTTTGCACCTATAACGATATAACCACCACCCCAGTTGTCTATATCATTAGCAAAAGCACTTATGGTTTTCAGTGTTGTTTCCGGATTCCAGCCCTCTTTAAACTCAATTCTCGCCCATTCTACGATGTTCTCTGTTAACAGCTTCTCAATTGTGATCGGAATTGACATGTTTTGTCTCCTACAAGCATACGATTTCACTTACGACTTAGCTTACGACTAAATTATATAGTCGTAAGCGGCCAGAGTCAAACATAAAAAGTTCAGCAAATACATTTCAAGTTGAAAAAAGTTGCTTCAATAATCACATTGGTTTCACGATTGCTTATCTTTGCCCGAAACGCAAGATAACCTTCGATGGATTCGTTAACTACGAAGGCAGAAGATTCGGCGTTCCATACTGGTATCCAAGAAAAGAATGCCGTATACGTCGCGATGGATAAAAGCTGACCATCTATAGCGATGACATGGAGCAGATACTAGCGGAACACAATGTTACCTGGAGCAGAAAGGACAGTTTTTGTGACGATCAGTATTCTCTGGAGCAGCCGGAAGAATTGCCGACGGCACCTGTTAAAGAAAAGATCTATCAGATAAAGATGCCGGCAACCAGAACAGGCTTCGAGAAATTCAACTTCGCGGAGGTTCTCGAAGATGAATAATGTATTTGATACTATTCAGTTATCCGCCAAGACACTTAAGATAGATGCGTATGCTACTGATATAGCAGTGTTTGCGGAAGAGAAAGAGTTCAGCAAAGCGCAACTCGAAGCAATCGCGGAACTACTGGGACATCTTAAAGATCGAAGAGATGAGACGATCGTGAATACACTTCTTAAGATGAGCCGCCTTCCTCTTAAAGAACCGAAGACATTTCAGGGATTCGATTTTGGTTATATAAGGAGTAAGGACGTTGATAAACTGAAATCACTTTCCTCATTGGCATCACTTCACGCTAACAGGAATCTGGCATTCATTGGTCCTCAAGGGGTCGGCAAGACCCATCTGGCTATGGCATACGGAAGAGAGTGCTGTTTACAAGGATATAAGACATATTTCCTTAAGGCAACAAAACTTAACCAACGCTTCTCAGAAGCCATAAAATATGGTCGCGAAGGATCAGTGGTCAACGGACTTGTGAAACCATCTTGTCTGATTATCGATGAGATAGGAAGATGTGTATTCAACAAAGAGAATACACGCCTGTTCTTTGATATGGTTGACAGAAGGTACAGCAAGGAAGGAGCGAACTCCATGGTCTTCACAAGCAATCTGATGCCGGACAAGTGGTGTGAATTCTTCAATGAGGATGAATCACTTAAGTGTGCATTGGACAGGATCTTCGACGATGCTGTTGTCTACATGATTCAAGGCGAGAGCTATCGAGGAAAAAACCTTGAGACCTACTCAATAACGACGGCGGCAAACCGCAACAAATAAACTAATCTAAGTATCAGCTGATGTGTTGGTTATCTTAATATGACTGATATTGGCGATTATTGTCCGGCGCGGGAGTGGCTAAATATGCCCGACGCTAACAGGCCATAGACTTCCCGTATCGGCTTGTCATGTTTTTCATCTATTGCCTGAATATTTATCTTATATTCATCGCACTTTATTCAATCCATAATATAATCAGAAAACGGATTGTCCTCGCTTCCGATCCCTTCATACCAACCATCGTCAAGGAACTGTGAGCAAAAGATAGTCTAGATATTCATTCTCGTCAGATCAGAAGTTGTTATCGATAAGCAATGGTGCTCTTCGAAACATCTGGTATTTGAAATTTTGCCTTAGCAAATAACAACTTGATATCTTGTGAATAGCTAGTATTTTTAGGGCCTAATAAAACTTGTTTGACTGGTTTAGGAGATAGTTCAGACAGTATTATCGGATAATATGGTAATATGCATTCTTTTGTCGAATAGAAGTCAATCTTTCCTCGAAGATTATTAAGATCATTATCAAAGGAACTCCATTCCGGTAGATTTGATTCCTTACCAAATAATGATTCTTCATCTTTTGTAATACTATTAAAGTATAATCTCCATTCATGTTCTTCTTGATATGATTCCCACTTATAACGAAGAGAATCAATCATGAAGGTCGCTAATTTTCCATATAGGAGAATAGCCATCATGAATTCTGTTTGTTCTTCATTTAAATCTCTTAACCGAAATAATTTTTTCACTTCAATTCTAATATTCTTTATGTATTTTAGAATCTCATTAGAATGCCTCTCTATTATTTTATTGGCATTGTCTTTGTTAATGTATTTAACTTTATGAAAAGACAACCTTCCATTAAAGCATTCTTTCTTACTAAATTTATTTAATTCATTTTTAGAAAAGCCTATACTAAAACCATATGCGTCATTTGCATAACCTCGCCACTGAGAAAGCAAATCTCCCTTCTCAGAAAAACACACAACAAAACTGGTAATATCACCCTTTTGCAAAGATTTATTAATATAATAATCAGCATCTCTCAGTAGCAGAGTCAAAGCTTGATAACCAATTTTTCCTTTATACAGTATTTCAAAGGGAGAGTTATAATATAAATCTTCAATAGCATAATATATATCTGGGAAAAACAAGAATAATTCATTATAGTCATTACTATGTGAAATATCCGTCATCCACAATTGCTTTTTCTTCAGAATATTGATCATTACCTCATTAGAACAATAATGATACAAAAGCTTATCTTCCTGTTTTTTCGTTGTCATAGGCCTTTTCTCCAAAAGCATTTACGGGATTCTTGTCACAATGATCGATGCAATTATATTAATATCAAATGTCAAGTGATTTATCATTTATTCAGTTTAGAGTTATATAATTCATTTCCTCTAACCTCTCCAATGGAATCAAGTCTCCATTTTGATAGATTATCTTTTTCCAAATATCTTATTTTTTCCTCACTATCCACGTTCCAATTCTCTTAGAACCAACCCTTTCAATAACACCTTCATCAATTAGCTGTTTCATAATAGTTTGAATGGATCTTCGGGACTTATTCATCATTGTAGCTAATTCGGTCTGTGTTATAGAAGGATTCTCACGTAACAACAACAATAAATATTCTCTATCAGATAAAGCACCACTTTGCGCTTTAATTTGCGCTTTGAATTGCGCTTTATCATATGCATAATTCAGATTCCATAATGTTAAAAAGAAATTGTATCCGTCAGTATAGAATTCGGGCTTCAATTCCTTTGTATATCTTTCTTCTGATTCATATGCGTCCAAAATCTTTTTAAAACCGCTGCCTCTTCTCTCCATCAAACGAAGGCGTCCGAATACATCTGCCAAAATTGGATTTCTCAATTTTGATGGAACATGTCTTAAATCAAGATTCTGTACTTCAGACCCGTCATACATACCACCAGGATTAGTTATAACTAAACGGTCATCATAAATATCGACCTGGCTATGTGCTCCTGTCTGTAGATAACTCCTGTGTATTAATGCATTTACAAGGCCTTCTTCAAGTGCCCTTTCAGGATAATCCGGTAATTCTATCCTCTGATCCTTCTCTTTTCTCCAGCCTTTTTTCGTGTTTTTCTTGATAAAGGACATAGAATCATCAAAAAGATCCAAAAGGCTCCCGGTATACTCCGAATCATCAAGAGTGTCCTGAACAGAATCAGCTTTATCCAATCCGTTCCATCTAGTGCAAAAAACTCTTGAGTGATGGATATTCCATTGATCAGCAAACAACACACCGGCATTAGTCATTTGTCCGTCTTCCAACATCAACTTGAAGCTGACAAGATCATTATTCAAATCAATATCGTTATGTGTCGCTTTTACATATCTTTTGCTGAAAGCATCAAAAGACAGTTTGCTGCGCTCTATGTCAGAGATCATTGCATCATAAGATGTACCCGTACTCTTTATGATGAACTCTGTCAGCTCAAAACCCGTAATCTCCTTCTTTACACTACCGGTTCGGTAATAATACCGACCGTGAAGATTTAATGGAAGTTTTGACTTCTTTACAACTATCTGAATATACTTTTTCTTATTCTTTGTTCTCTGATTAACGTCGCATGTTATGCCGAAAGCAGCAGTAATCTTATTAGGAATATCCTCTAGAAGCTTTCTTGCAATTTTTGCATCAAGACCTAACACTTCACCATTGTCATCTATTCCGATATATAATGTTCCACCTTGAGCATTGGCATATCCACAAATCCACTCTAGGTATTTATCCTGCCATGATTCCTTCCACTCTATGACCTGATTCTCGTTATCTTTTGAAATTGCATCAATATCGCGCATGATGAAACCCCTTTTTCGTTTTCATTACAATAACACACTTGCGCTTTAAATTCAATTTCAAAGCGCAAGAGATTGCGCTTTAATGCGCATTAACAATTATCTGCACGGAGTAATCCTAATGATGATAGTCTGAAATCTATAATTATGAGCAAAAAACACGGCTGACATTTGTCAGTCGTGTTTGTCCGTTATATTCCTGATCCTCAAATCCCATTTATGCTGTTGATAAAGTTACTTAGCACCAAGTCTATACGGTAAGTCTGCTGCTTTGGCAACCTTCAACTATGGCATTCCACTTTTTGTGTATTTAATTACATATTCGAGTAGTTTTCAGAAGCGTATTCTTCCAAACTTTTGGCAGAACTCAAGAATTTGAGCTTTTGGCTATTATCAGTTATCTCGTCATATTCATTAAAATCATTTTCGTTTTTAAAAAGCAAAATGCCTGTATAGGTTTTTTCTCCAGATGCACTATTGAATGATACTCTGATCTGACCATTATTTAATTTGTCTATACTTTCAATACTTATATCATAAACAGCATACAAAGCGATTAGATTTAATTCTTCACCAAACAAAGAATATTGTTTTTTGTCTGCATATAGAAAAGCAAATTTACTATTTTTTCCCTTTAGTTCATTGACTACGTCTTCTTTTAATTCAGTATAATCCATTGAATTAATAAACTTGTACAGCTTAACGGGCATACGGCGAACAAGAGCATTATAGACTGTTTCTAAAATAGTTAAGTTTTCACTATTAAAATCCATTTTTATAGGGGAGAATTTTACTCCTAAATACTTTTCGATTTCAAGCGCCTTTTGACAAGCTGTAATTAGTATAGGATTTATAAAACTGTTTTTGTTTGAAAGATCGTACGCTACCATTAGTGCGTTAAGCATCTCAGAAGTGCTTTTGGCATTCTTTAATCTTAATTTGAAAGTAATTTTATTATTCATGGGATTTGGCTCATGCTTATCAATAGCTGGATCAACAAAAAACTCAAGCTGTAATGGTTTATCATCTTCAGTAATATATGATTCAACATAAACACTTTCATTAGGAACACGCCTAGTTTTTAGTGAAATACTATATTTACCATCTTTTGTCGAATATGTAACTGGTTTAGATTCCGGAAAAGGGTAGGGCTTAGCTATCATTATGCCATTAGTAAAATCTAATTTATCGTAGATATTCCAACTAAATTTTTCGACTGGCATTTCCTTGCCATTTATAACTATATAGCCAGGTTTAATTAATGAGAAAGTTATAGCTCGTTGTGCGTTATAGCTATAATTAATAATATCTTCTGTTTTAGGATTTTTGCCTAAAATATTTTTCATGTTTTCATCAAGGTTAACAGTAAATCCGCCAATTCTAATGTCTTTACCACCTATTATTACATTCCCATCTTTGTCCATTTGATATTTTGTGCCTTGAGGTAAATCTTTGCTTAAGTAATCAAGAACTTTAGCAGGCATTGTCAACTCAGGATCATGATTATTCTTGAAGCTTTTGTCAAAATCAATTTTCATTAGAAGTCCCCCTTTATTTCATCCCATATCAATATTTTGGGTAAAAGGTCATATAATTCTTTATCAGATATTAACTTGTTAGAACCCCATTCATTTATTTTTTCGATGAGTTTTCTAAAATCAATAGTATCTTTAATAACGATATATTTTAAATCAGCATACTCAAAGTTAAATGTTACTGATTCTTCGTTTGATAAAAGATCGTCATATGTTTGTTTCCAGTTGGCAACAACAACTTCGTCAGTAATTATTTGACTTATTCCGATTTTACTTAGATCTGGAATATATCTCCATTCACATTCATCAGCAAAACATTTCATCTTCTTTTTTGTACTAGAACGATTTCCATCTTTATCTAATATGGGGAATTTTCCTTGGTATGGTTTATAGTAAATCATCTGATTGGTTAAAAAATTCAGCAATGAAATATATGGTTTTGACTCTGTTAAATGCATATTCGAATTATAATATGATGCATTAAAAGCTTTGCGAAATTCTTTTTGTAGGTCAGAAGATTTGTTCAAGTATTGAACAGGTTGAACACCGCGCTCCATACACCATGATTTATTAAAAGCTAAACCATAGTTACCATAAAACTCCATGTGATATTCAATTTTGCTTAAATTTATGTCACAAAAACATGTCATGGGTATTGCTGCGATTTTAGGTGGAATATTCAGATATCTAATGTCTTCAACAGAAAACCTAGGAGCAATTCTTTTGTGAAGTAATGAATCTATAATGTAATCAATTTTAGTTACAAAATTGTATAGCGTGTCAGGTTGAACACGCGAAGGAACATGATTAGAACGGTTGCCAAAGGAATCAGGATTGAAAATAGCCCCAATATTATCATTCATAGAATTCTCCCAAGTGAATAGTATTAATTTAAAAATATCACATAAACAGTTTGTTGGATATGGCGCTTAGCAAAACTCCTAAGCACATTCATCCACATGTTATGAAATTTATATTATTAATGATTTTTATATAACTATACCATCTGCTGCTTTAATTCTTCAAGAATTCAACCTGCCTCTCAAAGTATTATAAAATTCCGAGAAGTAGAGTTGTTCCTTTCGTAGTATCTTGCATTTATAACCTGATATGATTATCTGTACCACTATGAAAAAGTTACTAAATACTGGGGGCTCGAACTATTCTTATCAAATAACATCAAATTATATATCGCTATAATCCTAGCAATTCTCTCGTCTCGCCTTTAAGGACGTAATAATATTTTCTAAGCGCAACAATAAATCATCATATGTCATAATATCAACTATGTTTTTATACTGTCTTTTAATCAGTTCAAAGTCAGTTTTCTGTTGCTTGTTAAAATCCTTACTTCGACCAAGTAATAAAATACCTTTAGGATTCAATATTTGAGGCTCAATGTTTTCTGGTAGTTTCCCTGATAGTTTTTCATATAAATCGATTTTGTTCTTTTCAATTGTATTTATACATAAGATGTATTTTTCGATTTGCTGAACTGCACCCGAAAACTCTCTAACAGGAACATAATTATTTCTATAGGAAGCTTGTTTTGTTAATACTCTTACTTCAGGACTCTTAATCTCAAGAATATCAACATATCCATTAGTATCAACCAAGACAAAATCCGGTTGTTTATCATATTTATCTAATCCTTTGAAAACAATTTCTCTTACAGATAGAATATACTGAGGGTAGATCATCTGTATAATATTATGAATCTTAGGTTGCCAAACTTTCTCTGAATATGAACTTGAACTAACAAGCATTCTCTTTAGTTCACTATATATTTCAGTAAATTGAACAATTTCAATTTCTATATTTGACTTCGATGCATTAGTAAATTGTCCATTATCCTTTTTATTGATGTAATCTCTATAAATCCTTTCAAATCGATCCGTTTCCGGGAAATACTCGTTAATGCATGTTGCAATTCGATAGTATGCATATTTGTCTAATTCAGCTGTTTTAGGAAAAGTCTTTAATAGATCCTTATATGCCTCCAATGGAATCCCTTCATTTTCTTCCCATGCACCGCCAATATATATGTCTCTATCAATTACTTCATCCAGTTTTCTCATAATTGATATATTTCTATATGCTGTAAACATATTTGGAATAAGATGAATATCATTGGAAAAGAATATTCGATGTTTCGTTCGCAATACCTCTGAATCTACCTCCGTATAAGCCTTTCCAACGGTTCCTATTTTGAATACGAGAGTTTCTTCGAAGTCATCATCTTCTCTAATCAGCCTGTCTAAAGTAACTGTATATGTGTGTTTGATGCTTATCGTTCCATTCTTTTTAAGTTGATCCCTTAATCCTGCAGTACCCATTTCCGGAGCATAACAAAGAATTAATTCATCCTCTTCTCTTTCAAGGCTTATGGTCATAGCTCATTCTCCTTCACACTCATTAGTTTATACCATGATGTTACTCTATCAGCCTCTTCACTTCCTTCGCAGCATCACTAAGAACCTTCTCTTTTTCTATGTTCTTCAAATAGAAATCGGCTGTTTTAGCGGAATTTACATACTTTTGCGACGAATCTTCCGTCATTACTTTTTATTTCAAGTTTGTAGCCTAGTATTGCCAAATTGTTTTCTGATATAGCAAGACCCAGACCACTGCCTGGGGTTCCTCTCTCAGCACTTCCTTTTACAAAAGGCTGCTTAAACTCATCGGGATCATCGACTTTCTCAGCTGGAATATTCGATATGACTATTGATTTTTCATCAAAAGAAATATCAATATCTGTACCCTCTTTGCTGTAAAGAACTGCATTTTCTATCAGATTGAATATAGCTTGATGAAAAAGTTTCAAATCGGTCTGAATAGTTATGATACTATCATCGCTGTTGATCTTCAGGGAACGTTCACTAATCACATGTTCATTGTCAACAATGATTTTCTCAATAACATCACCTATATCTATGTTTTCTATATTAATGTTGGGATCCAAATTATCAGTATTAGAAAACTCCAGATAGTGATTCAATATTTTGTCTATCTGTGCTACTTTCTCTTCAATCTTGTTTGCATAATATTCCTTCTTATCTGATGAGATATTATCTGAAAGAATCTCTGCACAAGCCGAGATTGCAGCCATGGGTGACTTTAGATCGTGAGCTATAGCATCTACAATCTTTCTTTTGTATTCATATAAATCGTGTTCACAAGTATCAGTTATCTTCTCTGTCATACTAACTCCTGATTATGGAATCACATATTTCCCATAGAAAACAGCACTGTTTTTCCCTCGCGGATCGGTGCAACAAAAACACGATCATATACAGCCTGCTTTTCTTCACTTGTGCATTCTACCTGACAAGCATTTATGAATTTTTTCTTGACGGCTTCTTTATCTGTAACGCTATGGGAATATATTATTAATTCACTATCATTATTGAGGATTGAATTAAAAATATTATTCCACCACCAACTATCCGTGAATCCTAATGAGGCACCATAAATAATGAATAATTCAGTATCAGCAAAATATGATTGATACTTTTGATTGTTTTGGGCCCAATACGACTTCACTAATCGCTTTTTAGAATAATCATTTTGGTATTTCTCGCTTTCAACACCGAACAGCATTGATCTTGGGATACTTTGATATCCATGCGGATGTATTATGTCTGTCATTATAAATGTTGACCATACATTATCCTTGTTTGTTCCAAAACTCCCATAGCTGTTTGGATTCGGATAAAAAGTAAAATTGGTATCAACTGTCTTATGTGGGTGCGGATCAAATTGATAACGATCCAAAAAAATGTAATTATCAAATAGCGACGTGTAATTATAATTCACGAAAAGATAATTGAACAAATGATAATGATTGGTCTTTCGAGAAAAAGAAAGTTTTAGATAATCTTCTCTATCCAGATCTCCTAAGAAGTATTGCAACGATCTTCTTCCAAGCTTTTGTGCCTTTGTATCATTATTCAGCTTAATGGGAATATCTGTCGTAACAACATCATTCAAAAAGCGTAAAAACAATGGCTGTATTTCCCTCAAAGCATCTTCTAATTCTCCTGCAGGATAGTATTCATTTAATAGTTCGTAAATGGTGTTTTCAAAATCACTCCAGTTTTCTTTGTTTGCTGCCCTTTCTTCTGTCATTCTCTTGTAAAGAATATTATTCGGATTAATCCCTCTATACTGCAAAAAATTAAAGAATGCTTTATATGACGGAACAAGATTATCATCTCGATATTTCTTCAAAACCGATATGTCAAATCCATTTCCAACAATAACCATAATGTTGTGCTGTTTCTCTACACCGTTAATATATCCTTCAGAAATGTAATCCTTATACATTTTAATATCTCCTCAGATAATATCTTTCTTCACAAAATAGTTCTTCCCTAAAACAACTACGGAAATAGCCATAAATGCTGCAATCAACAATCCACTCATCGGATTTAGCCCTCTGACATCAAAATACGAGCTTCGTACCCACATGGTATAGCTGCCCGGCAGGAACCAGACGGTATAATATGCCGACAGGATATAGACGGCACACGTTAAGGCAAAACTCGTGACCGGAGAAATGATAAAACTCATGAGCATCTGCACAAGGCATATTCCGGCAGTGACGGCAATTGGCACAACGAACACGATCAGCATTAGATCCTTATATGGAAGATAGTTTATGTTGTATCCGTATACGATCTTCAGGAACTCATCCGTCACTCCGAGCGAAGGCTTTGCGCCATAAAACATTGCAAACGCAGAACACGCGATAAATGTCGCAACGAAGTATATCAATACTGACAAGATGCACCATATCACTTTGGAAAACCACCAGGCAGAGCGGCTTCGTCCTGCCGTCATTACATTTA
Source organism: Clostridiales bacterium (assembly GCA_017649745.1). The sequence continues at coordinate 11,454 of JAGCGE010000334.1, forward strand.
CCCCATTATCCGAGTAGTCCTGTTCGGCATAATATGCAATGATATAAGATATTCCCAACTGTGTTATGAACCATAAGTACGGGATCAAAAATCCTTCTGTCGGATCAAACTGATAGAAGCCCATACCCGACATACAATAGACATAGTAATCCATTATGGTTCCCGGTGACTGCATTGCGTAACGGATCTGTATGTCAGCGATAGCTCTTGAGCAGTCCTTTACCATAAAGAAAGTAAACAAGACTATTAAATACGGCAAGAGCCGTTCAATGATGCCCAGCTTGATGTCACGCTTCAGGAGCTTAAGTGTTGTCATTGGATATTTCCTTCCTGTCGACAATGGAACCATCTTTTATCTCATAGATAATGTCGCTCAAAAATTCGAGCTCTTCCCGGTCGTGACATGCAATGATTATCAGTTTATCCTTGTCTCTGATCTCAAGAAGGACTTTCTTTATCTTCTTTACGGTTTCCTCATCGAGGGCATTGATAGGTTCATCAAGGATGATGATATCCGGCTCACCCATAATCGCGTTCGCAATGCCGAGTTTTTGCTTCATGCCAAGAGAATATTTTCTGAAAGTCCTCTTATCTTCCGGATCAAGCCCAACACGTTCCAATGCAATCCTGAGTTCATCATCTGAAATGTTTCCTGTTAGACCTGCAAGAAGCTTCAGGTTTCTAAAACCTGTATATTGTGGGAGAAAAGACGGATTCTCAATAAGTATTCCAATACTTTCAGGAAATGAGATATCTTTGTGAAGTGTTTTGCCGTTAATGTTCACAGATCCCGAATCCGGAATAAGAAGTCCCGATATCGCACGCATCAGCATTGTCTTTCCCGAACCGTTCTTACCTTTTAGACCATATATTTTTCCTGATGTCAGCGTTATGGATACTTTGTCTAATATCAACGCACCTTTTATGCTCTTACTCAAGCCTTCAATCTTGATTTCGCTCATAGAATATTCCTCATTCTTGAAATTATCGTGATAACTACAACATTAGAAGTTCAGCCTTCTTTAGGAAGATCATCCAACGCTACACATCTGCTGTCGATTTCCGGATTAAACTGATCATAATCCGAATATGACGCCGTCGATTCAAATCCGATATAGTATGAATTATCTTCCGAAAGATCTACGCCACGATCTCCTCTTAATCTGATTCCCAAAACACATTCAAGGCTGTCGCCTTCTTTCTCGAACTTGTACCAGAAGAAGTCTTCTCTGTTGCCGTCTTCCCACAATGCTGGCTGCGGGTGATCAAAATAGCAATAAGATCTACCTGCACTTACCGTTAAGGCCTTTGAATTACCTTGCATTGCAAATACATGAGGCTGCGCCAGCCACGCTGTATCGCGACCGGCTCCCAGGTATGTGATCCTGCATCTTACGAAGAGATATTTAGTCTTAATATGCTTATCAATCGTATACTCAGGTTCATGTATGCGCATAAACTCATCATATTCCGCATCAGTCATACCCTTTTCGCCATTACTTTTCCTATACTCATCAAACTTCGGATAATCTCTTGCCATTGCATCGAAATCAGTCCGATTTACCACATAATGCGATGAGGGAACTTTACCTTCAATGAAATATTCAGCTTTGTATTTCGTTTGTTTTTCAATGTCTTTATCATCGATCAGATCATATGACAAAAACTCATACTGAATATTTTTATTGTCCATTAGGATCTTGATAGGAATATAATTCTCTGCCTTGTTTGTTGTCTGCGAAGTCTCAAGGAACCGATCCATCGGAGTCTTGCTGCTTTTCTCGGTTTTAATAACGGCAATTATCAATGCGGTGAACAACATTGTGATTGCGATTATTATTGCTTTTCGTTTCATGATTTACACCATATATCACGAAGGATCTGGATTCCAATATCCGATCGTGTTTGTATAGGCCGTCGTGGTTCTAACATAATGCAGTCTTGCCCAAGTTTCGTTGTTAGCGTAAACATAATTAGTAACTTTAACCGTGGAACCACTGTAAATGGTCTTCTGTGTTGACCGGTTATGCCATGCTGTACCATCATTACGACCTTGCACTGTGTATTTTAATCCAGGTCCAGAAACAGGATGAATATATACTTTCCTGTTTGTTGCCTTTTCTTCCTGACCTGAATTGCCTTGTGTGTTCCCATTGTAAAATGAGTACTCATACCTGTCATTGTCAGCTCTAGCCATATTCACATATCCGACAATTCCCGAAAGTGCCATAGCAGCCGAACACAACATTGCAAATAACTTGTTTTTCATTTCTTTTCCTCCCATTTCTATAAAATGTCTCTCTTTCTTAAAGTTAATGTAATCACCAATACATTGAAAACAAATATGACCAAATATACGATCAGCATCTGATACCAGTAAGTATGAAGATACTGTCTTGGGTTCAGCATTTCTGTAACAGACCAGTTTCCAAAATCTTTGGCTTCCTTTAAAACGTCGAACATAAAAAATAAGACCATCGGGGTTACTACTGCTGTGAAACTGCTCTTTACTTTTGCGGTCAAGCTTAATGTGGTAAGAGCCATCACTCCGGCAAACAAGCTGTCGATCAATATGAAGATCAGACAGTATACAGCAGGGTGCTTATCAAAGATTGAAGCAAACATATAAATGTCACTTAGTGGTATGCTAGTGGCTTTCAGCCTCTCAGGTATATAATTCGGATACATCCCAGCTGCAATAAACAAGTTCATCGCAAGCGGCAAACAGACACTCGCAAACCCTGAAAGAAATACAGACACACTTTTAGCAAATGCATAGTTAAGTCTTGAAGTTTTCACACAGATATTCTTGTCGTATCCGGTCTTAATATCCGTATAAAGTGATCCTCCATATGGAAGGCAGGCAAGCACGGGAAGTAAAATATAGAACATCTGATTATATGCAAACAGATAGTCTGTTCCGATCCAGGCTTGAACCAGATATCTTCCGCTCTGCCCAACCATAATATAAAACGAGATCAGATCCAGTGCACAGATAATGCCTCCTATCAAAAGACTTATTAAAAAAGAACGACTGTGAAAAGCTCGGTATAATTCAAACTTTATCGTGTTCATACTTTAAGCCTCACTGCAATCTTCTGTGGCGAAAGAGTTAATACATAACAAAATTGATTCTCGTCAATATGCTTCCATGATGACTCCCTATACAACTTTTTCGGGATTTCCGTGACATACCATATCTTTCGTGTTTTTCCGGAAGCGAGCTTTTCATCTTGAAAGTTGTTTATCTTTCTCGTTGCTTCCGGATCAATTGCGCTTGCCCACTGTGGTGCTTCAAAACCACATTCAAGAAAATCGAAGATATCATCAAGATCAGCTTCTCTGTCTGATTTGTTTGTTGCACTTAAGCAAATTGATAAAACCTTATGTTCACCGTCAGAATTGTCGGATTCAACATCAAACCGTTCTTTGAACTGTTCAGGAGAATCAAGATGCGATTCGATAAAGCTCACTTCCAGATCACCACAATCCAAGGAATCACCGATATCATAGTATGTGGTGATTGGCGGGTTCTGATTGATACTGAGGATTCGTCCTGTCCAAAAGATCAAGAAACAAATTGTAATTGCTGATAATAACTTCTTCATTTTCCTAGGTAAATCTCAAGTTTGGTTTTCTTCAATCTGTCAATAACAAGCAAAACACTTATGATGGATCTGGATTCCAGTAGCCTTTCGTATATGCCAGAGCGTAACCATTACTGACAATATGCAATCTGACCAGACCTTCGTTATGCTCATAGACAGTGTTTGAAACACGGACACTTGTTCCGCTGTAAATCTGTCTCTGAGATGATCTGTTATTCCACGTCGATCCTGATATTGATCCTTGCACTGTGTACTTGGCTGAAGGTCCTGATACCTGATGTATGTACACCTTTCTATTCGTGGTTTTGGATTTTGCTGCAGTATTTCCTGATGAGTTTGCATTGTAAAACGTATAATAATACTTATCATTATCTGCTTTTACAGTTGCTCTATATCCGATTATTCCTGATACTGCAATTGCTATCGTGAATAATGCAATCAGTGTTTTATTTCTCATAATTGATAATACCTCGTTTCAATAATTAACCCTTATACTTCCGGAATAACCAAAAAGTCGCATTTCAGATTCGAAAACTATGCTTCCTTTGGTATATCATTCAATGCAACACATCTTCTGTCGATTGCCGGGTTAAACTGATCATAATCCGAATATCTGGTTCCCGGCTGAAATCCAACATAGTATGTGTTCTCCTCTGACAAATCAACGAAATCACCCCTGATTCTGCAACCCATTACACATTCAATACTGTCACCGGCATTTACAAATTTATACCGGAAGAAATCATTCTCACTTACACCTTCTTTTGTATGTTGAGAACAATCTAAAAAGCAGTTCATATTACACAGTCCAATCATTGTATTCCCGCGCATGACGAAAATATCAAACAGATTGAGCCATTCTTCACTTCGTCCATTTCCAAGATATGTAATTCTGCAGCGAACAAATAGATACTTTGTTTTGATATGTTTATCAATCATGTACTTTGGTCCATGTTCGCGTATAAACTCTTCCTCCTCATCATATGTCATTCCTCTTTCACCGTTACTTTTAATAAATTCATCATATTTCGGATAATCCTGTCGTATAGCCTCATAATCAATATCCCTCACCACATAATCCGAGGACGGAACTTTACCATCTATAAAGTATTCGGCTTTATATTTTGTCTGCTTTGTTATATATTTGTCATCAATCAGCTCATATGACAAAAACTCAAACTGAAGATTCCCATCATCGTTAAGGATTTTAATGGGAATATATTTGTCTGAACTCTTTGCTGGTTGAGATGTCTCAAGATAACGCTGCATTGGTGTCTTGCTACTCTTCTCTAGTATTATTACTGCAAACAACAGAATTGAAAGCACAATTACTGATACTAATACCGTAGCTTTTCTTTTCATATCGAAATCCTCTAGCAAATGCTCTGTCGCTCTGCATCAGCAATGCAAAGCGACAGACCTAAAAATGATAGTTCAAAGTATTATGTGGGCTCAGGATTCCAATAACCTGTTGTATTAGTGTATGCCGTTGTTGTTCTCACGAATTGAAGCCTTGCTATGCCCTCATTGTTATTATAAACCGAGTTTTGAATTCTGGTTTTATCCCCATTGTACAATGTCACTTGATTTGATCTGTTAGCCCAAGTTGATCCAGAGTGCGATCCTTGTACTCTGTACTTTAACCCGGGGCCGGAAGTCTGGTGAACATACACTTTTTTGTTAGTACTCTTAGCTTTTCCAGCACTGGCACCTGATGAATAGCCATTGTAAAAAGAATAGGAATACTTATCATTGTCAGCACTTACAGTTGATGCAAAACCCGCAACTCCCGAAAATGCAATGGCAATAGAGAACAGAGCTGATATAACTTTCTTCTTCATGATGTTCCTCCTGAAAATGTATAACATCACTGCGATGTTGATTGATTATTACCTGCTACCAAATATAAAACCACATTGGTCTGTACCTCCACTCATCGTTCAAAGTTACTTCTTAGGTCTCTTAGGCTGATGCAGAATAATCCTACATTCCGGCCACGGTGCTGTTGGATAAGTCTTGCAGCTCATCGCCTCTTTTCGGCTAATTCTCTCAATGCCTTTAAGAATGGTGCTCTCAAGCTTCTTCTTTGTCATCACTCCGATTCCTCCTTTCCAATAGAATTGCTATCAATAGGCTTATTGCGTTATAAATCACGCCCAAAGCCATATATGATACGATTTCTTTTTCCGGAAAAACCGAGATGATGATCACAACAATTGCGCCTGTGATCAGACTTGTGAACCGCGATCGCCTTTTAAGGTGGTTTAGTTCCTCTTTGGTAAGATTTAAATCGGGATTGTTGTAAGTTGCTATTATGCACAATATAATCATCGCGCAGACCACCCCCCCTATGCATATTGCACAGTTTCTGTTGATAGTCCGTACGACCTGTATAGTTGATAACGAAATAACAGTTGATGCAAAGAAACAACCTACCGCTGTCTTGCAATGAATGCCATCAGAACTTCTCCTAATCAGCATAAAAACTGACAGAAAAGCAATAACTCCGACCAGTGAATGGAATATATAGGCTAAAACAATAATCAATGTCAGGCATGTTATCTTCTCTAGCAGTCCCTGCACTGAATAACAATAACAATCCTTATCATCACTACTGATGATATTAAGATCAATCATCCTGTCAGCTATGCAAGCAGATAACTGTTCCATTCCAGGCCTCCCTTGATTGGAATTTAATATCCCATGCCGAGCAATACAATATCTTTAAGCTCACTGGGGGATAAACGTAAAACATCCGGGGAAAACCGTATTTTTTTATTTCATTCTATTGATTGTTTTCTTGTGTAAAAAAGTGGCAAAAACTGTATGTAGCGTGCTCATTAACCCTAATTACATTTGGTTTATCCATAAAAAGGAGAAATAAAAATGAGAAAACAACAAATAACCAGTAACGCATTGAATTGGCACAGTGTTCAAGATAAAAGAACCATTACTGTACTTGAACAAGTCGAGAAATATGTAGCCACCAAGAACAATGTTCGATATTCAACCCGGACCGGCTATATGACTGTCATCAATCTTCTGAAAAGCGATCAATTGGGTAAAGAAAGAATAGATGTCATTAGGATATCCGATGCAAAGCTCTGGCTGATCAAACTCCAAACCCAAGACAGTAAAGGTTACAGTACCATACATGCAATCAGGGGTGTCATGAAGCCGGCGTTCCAGCTTGCCGTCGACGATGACTATATTTCTAAGAACCCGTTCGCATTTGATCTTTCTTCTGTGATCATCAATGACAGCGTAAAGAGAGAATCCTTAAGTCGTAAGGATGAAAAACGATTTCTGGATTTTGTCAGAACCGACCCTCATTATTGCAGATACTATGAAGGTATATATATACTATTTAAGACCGGCTTGCGGATATCAGAATTTTGCGGGCTTACCGTCAAGGATGTTGATTTCAAGAAACACAGCATACGGATAGATCACCAATTGAACAAAAAAGCAGGAACCGGATACTATATCCAAGACCCCAAGACTGAAAACGGTAACAGGATCATTCCAATGACACCGGATGTCGAAGAATGCTTCCGGAAGGTAATCGAAAACAGGAATCCGCCATCCAAAGAACCAACTGTTGATGGAAAGAAAGGCTTTCTATTCTTCGATAAAGATGGTCACATAGTATATTCATTGCACTGGGAACACTATTTCAAGCACATACTTAAAAAGTACAATTCCACGCACAGAAGAAAACTACCGACTATAACACCACATATTTGCCGGCACACATACTGTTCAAACATGGCCAAAAGCGGAATAAACCCCAAAATATTACAATACCTTATGGGGCATTCGGATATCAGCATCACATTAAATACCTATACGCATGTCAAATACGAAGATGCTGTAGTAGAGTTTCGAAGACTAAAAATCACTAAGCGAAAGCAATCTTATGCTAAACTGTAAACGTCAGGAAAACACACAAACTGACACCGTACCTTGAAATATTGAATAACCAGATGCAGCGACTGAATTTACTGCCTTCTACGGTAATCCGGAGTTCATTTTTCTTGTAAGGCTGTCACAGAGACATACGAATACGATTATCAGGGCAACAGAACGAGCAAAAAGTCTGGAGATGTTACCTTTGATTACACGGTTGATCAGTCGTCAGGATACAGCCAGGTCCTCAAGGCAACAGATGGAAACACCACTGTTTACTACACCAGAGGATTCGAACTGATCTCCAGACGCGAAGGAGATGTAGCATCCTTCTATCTCTATGACGGCGGCCTTTCTGTAAGAGCACTTACGGATGAGGCAGGTGAAATAACAGACACCCTTGTATTTGATGCGTTTGGCAACGAGACAGAAAAGACTGGCACGACAGCAAATTCATACGGATTCCAGGGCGAAGAACAGGATGCAACTGGTCTTTACTACCTGAGAGCAAGGTACATGGATCCTGTAAGCGGTACATTCACTTCAATGGACACATATGCCGGCAGTCTGTCTGATCCGATGAGCTTACATAAGTATCTGTTTGCTAACAGTAATCCGGTTATGTATTCGGATCCGAGCGGGCATATGTCCAAATTAGCAGAACAAGTAGTAACTATAGGTATTATGGCTACGCTGGGCGCTGAGATGAATGGAATATTGTATGTGTTCAAATTAGAGGATAACAATACATATTTATCCAAAAATGATTTCTTTAGCGGCTTGTTTGATTCGATGTTCTTGGGAGTACTGGGCGGAGTCCTTTCAGGGTTAATAACAATTGCTCTTGTAGCGATAGTCGGAACTGCCATAACGGCAATTATACTAGGCTCTGTTGGTCTTATAATGTCGGCACGTGAAATATTGCAAGGAATTGCTAACTATAATCAAGGAGCTAAGAAATCAGGCGCTATTGAGATTATATTTGGTGTTGTTGGAACCATTCTTTCTGGTTTGAGTATATATAATGGTATTAGAATTGTTAACGCCAAAGCCAATGTTGGATTGAAATCAAAAGAATCTCCTTCTGATTATGCCAGAAGCCAACAAGGATTCGGTAGATATCCAGGGATAGATGATTATACTGATGGAATTATCAGAAAAGGTCAAGTTGTTTATCGTGGAGAACCAAATGGAACAGGGTTTTTTACAACTGAAAAAGCTATAGAATCATCTGGAAGAAGTGCCTCAAAGGTATTCCAAGGTCTTCAAGTCAGAGAAGATCCTTCACACGGATATAGAAACAAGATGGTTGGGTACTATAGTGATAAAAATCTTGCAGGTGCAAAAGGTTATGCTCTTGCTAATCCGAGACATGGGAATGGTGGATTGCCACAAATATATATCCCTAATGCAAATGATTTAATCGCTAACGGAACATTAAAACCCATAAAAACAATACCTTTAAAGTAAAGGGAGGAGTTATGGTTAATTGGAAAAATGGAATAGTATCAATAGATAACGAGTTGATTGTTCAACCTGGCTATTCTTGGGGAAGGTTTATTGAAACATCTTTCTTTTCTGGGCAAGATGTAATACGAGAATTCATACTTGATAGAAGGGTGATTATTGATAATCACAAATATGCTGTATCTATATTTTTTTCCAAGCAGATTGTAAATACGCTTTCTTTAGTTTGTTGTGATATAGAGTATTCCATGGAAAGAGAAAAAGAAAGAAAAACACTACATGATAAAATACTACAACAATATGGATTAGCAGAATATAACAAGTTTTCATGGGGAAAAATCATATCGAGTTATGATGAGAAAGGTAACGTAAGTAGTATTGATTTTTACTATGATGAGTGATTATAGAGAACTTACTTATCTGTGCTAAACTTTAAATGTTAGAAAAAGAGCACAAATCTGACACCGCACCTTGATATATTGAATAACCAGATGCAGCGACTGAATTTACTGCTTTTCACGGTAATTCGGAGAACATTTCTAATATAAGTCTGTCACAGAGACATACGAATACGATTATCTCGGCAACAGAACGAGTAAGAC
>JAGCGE010000335.1 GCA_017649745.1 Clostridiales bacterium
ATCCGCTTACTGCTGCTTCCTTCCGGACCTGACAGGGTTCACGGGATCTCATTGCACGAGACCCGATCCGACTGCAGATCAGGTGAGATGAATCTTTGGTATTATATCACATATATTAAGAATGCCAAATAAGATTAGTGGAGAGATTCCATGTAACTTGCAAGGAATGTTGCAAGATCAGTCGTGATCTCTACTGATCGGTCATAAGACCCGCATTCAACGCTTATGCATACGACGATCGGCTCGTCTGCATCAATGATCGCGATATCCGTATAAGAGTCGAAAGCTTCGTTTCTTCCTGCCATATGAAGTATCAGTGCCTCATCACCGAAAGCCGTTCTGTAGCCTGTCGGTATTTTCGAGCAGTAAAGGTCATTTATGAGACTCTGATATGTAACAGGGTCATTCTTGTATGAGTAGTAGAGGTTCTCGCAGTACTTTGACAGATCATAGCATGATGATCTGGACGGACCCTGGATCGGGTTTCCGTTCCTGTCAGTGTAGAGTACCGATTTCGAGTAATCAACGTAGGAGCTTATGGCATTGATCCTTCCTACCAGGCTTTCCTGACTCCCCATCTTGGCCATAAGGAGCGACAGGGCCGTGTTGTCGTTATATGCAACAGCGTAGTAGGCGAGAGTCCTAAGGTAGAACTGCTTGCCAGGCTGATAGCAGTCTGCGATGTAGCTCGAATTACCAGGAGCACTCTCATTAAATGTTGCGACCTGATAAGGATAGCAGACGCCTGTCTTACAAAGTGCGCAGTAATCAGTCACGATAGGCAGGGTGTATGAAGAAGCAGGAACGATAGGATCGAGCTCGTCTACGCCCATGGTCTCGTTACTTTGGAGATTAACGTAATAGAAGCACACTCTCGCATCGTTGCAGTTCTCGTTGATATATTTCTCGAGAGATTCCTTAAGGTCATCGAGATACTGGTCTCTAATGTCGTGAGGAACAGACTGGAGAGGATGCTTGGTCTTAAAGTGTATATCCGTAGCAAGCTCCTCGAACTCGTCGACAGAGTTGTCCTGTGGTGTCGGCTCAGTCTCTTCTGTCGATTCCGTTGTAGGTTCAGTTGTTACGAAAGAAGGTGCAAGTTCCGTTGTTGTCTCCGACGTTGCTTCAGTCGTTGTCTCTGTCGGCTTTGGTGTAGGAGTAGGTGTAGGAGTAGGCTCCTTTGTCGTGGCTGTTGCTGCGCCGACGAGCTGAGGGAAGTCCTTACGATACTTGTCCTGCATGGATGCCATCTTGAGAACGAATAGAACTGCAGCCGTAATAAGGCATAAGCACACAATGGCGATTATGAGTCTTGTACGCCTTGTGTGCTTAACCTTAGAAGCTGTTTTAAGAAATGTCGGATTCGGATATTTCATTTACACCTTAGAAAAGTCCGTGGATAGTTCCGTCACCGTCAATGTCGATGTCCAGAGCAGCAGGATGCGGTGGAAGTCCAGGCATTGTTACGATAGCACCCGTAAGTACTACGAGGTAACCTGCGCCTGCGCTGAGCCATACGTCTCTTACTGTGAGAGTGAAGTCCTCAGGTCTTCCGAGTGCCTTTGCATTATCGGAAAGTGAGTACTGTGTCTTAGCTACGCAGATAGGGAGATTACCAAATCCGGAGTCTGTGAATTCCTTGATCTTGGCTGCTGCCTCAGGAAGGATATTAACGTCTTTAGCGCCATAGATGTTCTTGGCGAGCTTGTTGATCTTCTCTTCAACGCTGTCAGTTAGTTCGTACATGAACTTAGGCTGCTTCTCGATGTTCTTGTCGAGCTGAGCAAGTACTGCATCAGCGAGGTCGAGTCCGCCTTCGCCGCCCTTAGCGAAGATCTCAGCTGCCTCATAGAGAGCACCCTTCTCTTCACAGAGCTTCTTCATCATAGCGATCTCCTCATCAGTATCTGTGAGGAACTTGTTTCCTGCTACTACGCAAGGAATGCCGAATGAAGTCATGTTTTCGATATGCTTAGCAAGGTTAGCGAAGCCTTCCTTAACAGCCTCAACATTAGGTTCGTTGAGCTTGTCCTTAGGAATGCCTGCATTGTACTTAAGTGAACGGCATGTAGCTACGATAACTACTGCGTCTGGCCAGATGCCAGCCTTACGGCACTTGATGTCGAGGAACTTCTCTGCACCAAGGTCAGCACCGAAACCAGCCTCAGTGATGAGGATGTCGGAGAGCTTAAGACCAGCCTTAGTAGCAATGACTGTGTTACATCCGTGTGAGATGTTAGCGAAAGGTCCGCCGTGAACGAATGCAGGGATGTGCTCGAGGCTCTGAACGAGGTTAGGGGAGATGGCATCCTTAAGAAGTGTTGCCATAGCGCCCTGTGCACCAAGGTCACCTGCTGTTACGAGACCGCCGTCTGTGTTGTAAGCTACAACGATCTTGGAGAGACGATCCTTAAGGTCTTCCATGTCAGTGCTCAGGCAGAGGATAGCCATTACTTCGGAAGCAGCTGTGATGGAGAATACTTCGTTTCTCTCAACGCCGCAAAGTCCGCCGCCTACGCCTACTGTAACCTTACGAAGGCTTCTGTCGTTCATATCAAGACATCTTTTCCAGATGATCCTGTCTTTGTCTATGTTAAGTTCATTACCTTGGAAAAGGTGGTTATCGAGCATTGCCGATAAGAGGTTATTTGCTGAAGTGATCGCGTGGAGGTCACCTGTGAAGTGAAGGTTGATATCTTCCATAGGAACGACCTGGGAATAGCCGCCGCCTGCTGCACCGCCCTTAACACCGAATACAGGTCCGAGGGATGGCTCACGTAATGCGAGCATTACTTTCTTGCCTTTCTTGCCGAGTGCCTGAGCAAGTCCGATACTTACAGTTGTCTTTCCTTCTCCTGCAGGAGTAGGGTTCATAGCTGTAACCAATACGAGTTTGCCGTCTTTGTTGTTCTTTCTCTTCTCGATACAGTCGATAGGGAACTTTGCCTTATACTTGCCGTAGAATTCCAATTCGTCTCTCTCGATGCCGATCTTCTCTGCGATCTGCTCGATCGGAAGCATCTTGGCTGAAGCGGCGATCTCAATATCACTTAACATATTTTTTCCTCCCGTACACACTTGAAATGCGCTAATAAACTATCATAAATATTACAATAAGGTCTACCGCATATTCAAGGCAAATTAGCATATAGAATGCTTACAATAGGGAAAAGGCGGATACCACTATATTTTGGGCAACTTGAGTAAATGACGTACTAGATATTGTGTTTTTCATTGACATTTTATCAAATAAATGTTATGATTTTTCCGTAAATTCGTTTATGTGGCATGATGCCGTGAGGTGTGTGTGAACTAAGGGCAAGAAGCTTACTATTGTGGAGGTAAAGGCTTTGATTATCAAATCTGAATTAGATAAATTTAAGGAATCTTTCAGCAAGTGCATGATCGGTAAGAAGGTAAGACTTACTTCTAATGGCGGCAGAAAGAGACTCATCGTTTACGAGGGAATCGTTGAAGGTTGTTATCCTAACGTTTTCTCTGTTAGATACACCAGAGGCGCAGACAAGGACGATGTCGTTTCCTACAGCTACATCGATGTACTGACCGGTAAGGTTCGTATCTATACACTTCAGGAAGAGAACAAGTCAGAAGCTGCCAGCTGATAAAGCGGCGCTTCTGTTTTTAGATTATGTCAGGAACTTACGGTATCTCTGCTACAGCTAAGATCAATCTATATTTGAGAGTATGCGGTACTTTGCCTAACGGCTACCATCGTCTCAATACACTCATGCACGAGATATCATTATCTGACGAAGTTCAGGTAACCGTCGATGATGACAGAGAGCACGAGATCGTTGCTGTCTGCAGAGGCGGTAAGCCGATCCCTAACAACAAGAATCTATGTTATAAGGCAGCTGTGAGATTTTTCTCTGCTCTTAAGAAGAGCAAAGGAGTCAAGAAGCTGCCTTATGTCGAGATAACGATCGACAAGATTATCCCGTCGGAGGCAGGTATCGGTGGCGGAAGCTCAGATGCAGCTGCAGTTATCCTCTCTCTTGCGGAACATTACGGTAATCCATTTACAATTGAAGAGCTTAATGAGATCGCTGCTCATACGGGCGCTGATACTCCTTTCTTCCTTTATGGCGGAGCCTGCGTATGCGAGGGCTTCGGTGAAGAGATAACAAGTATCGAGCCACTTACGGGACTTTCACTTCTTCTTATCAAGCCTAAGGACGGCGTATCTACTCCGTGGTGCTTCAGTAAGTACGATGATGACGTTGACGGAAGACCTACTTTTGACGAGAAGAGTTATGAGCTCTTTAAGAAAGCTCTTTATGAGGCAGATAAGCCTTTAGAAGTTATCAAGAATAACAAGGAACTCCTCGTTAACGATCTTTCCAAGTATGCAGAAGAGAAGCTTCCTCAGATCAAGGAAGCACGCGAGAAACTCGATCAGCTTGGTGCAGAGTTCGCGTCCATGAGCGGATCCGGAAGCTGCGTTTTCGGTATTTTCGAGGATGAAGCAAAAAGAGACCTTGCTTATGACAAGATCTCTTCTGATAGTGATTTTATGAAGAAAGGTTTCACATTATTCAAGTGTGAGACACTTTAAAGGTCATAACTGAAAAGACCTCTGCTGTATCCTCTCTTGTTTTCGCTGTCCACCAGGACAAAACCTCTGTTCTTATAGAATTCCACACGAATCTTATTGCTCGTAGCGGTATGAAGAAGTGCTTTCTGTGCACCTCTTTCCACGCCGAATGAGAATGCAGTATCGAGTAAATCCTTGCCTAGTCCCGTACCGCGCAGGCTGTCGAGGACTGCGAAACGCGATATGTAGAGGATCTTATCCACACCCTCCAAGCACTCGTGTGTCTTAGGTGAGAAATCAAAGTGATTTATATCTTCTCTAATCTGAAGAGTGATAGTACCGACTGGCATGTTGTACTCGTCGAAATAACACAGACAGGTGTGAGTTTTGAGCTTCAAAACAAGATCTTCGACGCGCTCATGCATCGAGTCGAGGATCGAAGGATCGATTCCCGAATCGTAGCTGTAAGTGATCATCGAAGACTTGATGAGTTCAGACAGAAGTGGCGCGTCTTCGCGCTTAGCTTGTCTAAGTGTATATGCCATTATTTTGTGAAGCAGTTTACAAGGATAGCCTTGTGAGCATGGAGTCTGTTCTCAGCCTCATCGAAAACAACACTCTGTGGACCATCGATAACTTCTTCAGTTACTTCGTAACCTCTGTAAGCAGGGAGGCAGTGCATGAAGATAGCATCCTTGTGAGCTACGCCCATGAGCTTGCTGTTAACCTGATAATCCTTGAAGATCTCGACTCTCTTAGCCTTCTCTTCTTCCTGACCCATGGATGTCCATGTATCAGCGTAGATAACGTCAGCGCCGTCGCAAGCCTCGAACGGATCTTCTGTCATGAGGATCTTGGATCCTGTAACTGCCGCATCCTTGAGAGCCTGATCAACATACTTCTGGCCAGCTGTGTAACCCTTAGGAGAAGCACAGGAGATGTCCATTCCTGCCTTCGCGCAAGCCTGGAGAAGTGAAGCTGTTACGTTATTTCCGTCACCTACATAAGCGAGCTTAAGACCCTTGAGGCCGCCCTTGTGCTCCTTGATAGTAAGGAGATCTGCGAGAGCCTGTGTAGGGTGCTGATCGTCTGAAAGACCATTGATTACAGGGATAGATCCGTACTTAGCAAGATCTACGATATCCTGATGAGCGAATGTTCTGATCATGATACCGTCAACCATTCCGGAAAGCACCTTAGCTGTATCATGGATAGTCTCACCACGGCCGATCTGGATGTCATCGTTACTGAGGAACAATGCCTGTCCGCCGAGCTGGTACATACCAACCTCGAAAGAAACACGTGTTCTTGTGGAAGACTTTGTAAAGATCATAGCGAGAGACTTACCCTCAAGAATGTGGTGCTTAACGCCGGCCTTAGTCTTCTTCTTCATATCTTCTGCGATCTCGAGAAGGTACTTAAGATCGTCGAAACTTACGTCTTCATGAAAATCTATATAATGCTTCATTGTCTTTATCTCACTTTCCGAAAATATTCTTTCTCTTGCCCTTGAGGATAGTCTCCAGAGCCTTGATAAAACTAAGTGCCTCTTTCTCTGTGATGATGAGAGGAGGAGCGATACGGATGATGTTGTCACCGATCGAGCTTACGAGGAATCCCATCGTAAAGAGCTGCTCCTTAAGTCCCTTGGCACTCATTGCACCTGCGAACTCGATACCGATAAGAAGTCCCTTACCACGGATATCTGTAATAACAGGATATTTAGCCTTAAGGTCGCTGAGCTTAGCGAAGATAGTATCAGATACGATATTAACGTTTCCGAGGATAGCCTTATCGGAGATCTCGTTAAGTACTGCAAGACCTGCTGCACAAGCGAGAGGGTTACCGCCGAATGTGGAACCGTGATCACCGACCTCGAATCCAGTAGCTACTTCATCAGTTGCAAGGAGTGCACCGATCGGAACGCCACCGCCTAATCCCTTAGCAAGTGTCATGATATCAGGCTTGATACCATAGTGCTCATAGCAGAACATCTTACCTGTACGACCGACACCTGTCTGAACCTCATCGACGATGAGAAGGATACCGAGCCTGTCGCAGAGCTCACGAACCTGAGTTACATACTCATAATCAGCTGGCCTTACACCGCTTTCGCCCTGGATGAGCTCGAGCATGATGGCAGCTGTTGTACCGTCAACAGCGAGCTTAAGGGAAGTGATGTCGTTAAACGGAACATACTCGAAGCCAGGAACGTTAGGTCCGAATGGCTTGCTAAACTTCTCTTGGCCTGTAGCTGCGATAGTTCCCATTGTTCTTCCGTGGAAGCTCATCTTAGCTGTGATGATCTTATGACGGTTGATACCCTTATGGTAGAAATAACCGCGAGCGAGCTTGATAGCTCCTTCGTTAGCCTCAGCTCCTGAGTTACAGAAGAATACCTTATCAGCGAAGCTCATCTTGCAAAGCTTATAAGCGAGCTCAGACTTATTTGGATTGTAGTAATAGTTACATGTGTGGATAACACTGTCGACCTGTGTCTTCAAAGCCTTTGTAAGTGCCTTGTTAGCATGACCGAGACTGTTAACGGCGATACCGCCGATCATATCCATGTATTTCTTGCCGTCCTGGCCGTAAAGATATACGCCTTTACCATGTGTAAATGCAACAGGCATCAGGCTGAATACCTGCATACAATATTTCTCGTCTAATTCCTTGGTCAATTCGAAATCATTAGTTATGTCCATATTTGGCTCCTTTTTCTTTAACGATCATCGTTCCGATGCCCTTTGCCGTGAATATCTCAAGCAGTAAGCTGTGAGGTATCCTTCCATCTATGATATGCGCCTTACGCACTCCGCGTCGGACAATGTCCAGACAACCGTAAAGCTTAGGTATCATACCGCCTGTGATGATGCCCTTCTCGATAAGTTCTTCGATAGAAGCTTCATCGAGAACAGGGATGATGTGGTCTTCGCCGTTCTCATCTTTTTCGAGAACTCCTCCTACGTCTGTAAGAGTCATGAGCTTCTCTGCCTTAAGTGCTACCGCGATCTCGGAAGCGACAGTGTCTGCATTGATATTATAACTCTGACCGTCCTTGCCTACACCGATAGGAGCGATGACAGGGATGTATTCGTCATTAGCGAGCATCTCGATTATCTTGGTGTTGATCTTTGTGATCTTACCTACGAAGCCTACGTCGATCGGGTTACCCGCATTATCTTCGCTGAGCTTCTCTGCTTCGATAAGGTTACCGTCGATACCGCAGATACCGATAGCCTTGGCACCTTTAGTATTGAGGTTGGATACGATCTCCTTATTTGTCTTACCGATAAGGACCATCTGAGCTACTCTCATTGTCTCTGCATCGGTATATCTCAATCCGCTTACGAACTTCGATTCGATATTCATCTTACCGAGCATTCCTGTGATATCAGGTCCGCCTCCGTGTACGATGATCGGGTTGATGCCGATATACTTAAGAAGAGTGATATCGTCCATTACCGACTGCTTGAGGTCTTCGTTGACCATTGCGTTTCCGCCGTACTTGATGACGATGGTCTGGCCCCTTAACTTTCTGATATATGGAAGGGCTTCAATGAGGATTGAAGCACGATCTACTTTGTTCTGTAATTTTGTATCAATCTCAGGGAGTTCATTCTTTCCCATGTTTATCATCTCCTGTTATACACCACGATTTATTGTAAGGCCTGTCTTCTCGTCGAATCCGAACATTGCGTTGAATGCCTGGATAGCCTGAAGGGCAGCGCCCTTGCCCAGATTGTCCTGAGCACTGAAGAGCTTGATGAGGTTAGTTTCCTTATCGTAAACACCATTGATCTCGATAAAGTTGGAGCCGTTTACAGCCTTGACCTCAGGGAAGACCTTCATGTCGAGAGCTCTTACAAAGAACTCATCCTTATAATATTCCTTATATATAGCGTTGATCTTCTCATCGGAAACATCCTTGAAAGAATCAGACGGCTTAGCATAGATCGTATTGAGCATTCCTCTCTTGAAAGGAGCAAGGTGAGGAGTGAAGCTGAGCTTAAGATCCTTACCTGCGAGGAAAGAAGCCTGCTCCTCGATCTCTGTTGTATGTCTGTGACCAACTACACCATATGGCTTATAGTTCTCGTCCATCTCGCAGAAAGCGTATGGAAGGCTCTCCTTACGTCCTGCACCACTTACACCTGATACTGCGTTGATGATGATCGATGTAGTATCGAGAAGGTCTGCCTTAAGGAAAGGAGCAAGCGCGATAAGTGAACATGTTGGGTAGCAACCAGGGTTAGCAACGAGGCGTGCATTCTTAAGTTCATCTCTATAGAACTCAGGGATACCGTAAACGGCTTCCTTAAGAAGTTCCGGACACGGATGCTCGAGCTTATAGGATTTCTCATAAGTAGCGAGGTTCTTATATCTGAAGTCACCGCTGTGGTCGATAACTCTCGCACCGTTTTCGAGAAGGACAGGAACTGTCTTGCTTGAAACACCGTGTGGAAGTGCGGTTATAACGAGATCGGAATCCTTAGCTACCTGCTCGTAAGGTTTATTCGTAAGTTCAATATCACAGAGGCCTCGGTATACAGGATAGATATCAGAGAATATCTGTCCTTCGAAACTTCTGGATGTGAGGTACTTGATCTCTACGTTTGGATGTCCGATGAAACCCCTCACAAGCTCGGCTCCTACATAACCTGTAGCACCGATGATACTGACTTTGATCTTATTCATTTTACTCACTCTTTCTATCTGTTAATAAAGGATAGTTACTAATATAAATACCTATACTAATAAATTCAATAACAGATATATTACTTATGTCCACAAAAACAGTGAACATTTATGCAATATAATGCATAAATATGCACAAGTCAATAGAAAGTTTGATTTATGGGCATTTTGACAAGGGATTCACGGCGTTTAGGGCCGTTAGTCAATGTGCATAATAGTGTTTTCGGGCGTTTAACATAAAAATCAAAGATATTTTTAAACTTATTGCACATAACGTTCTTTGAAAGGATGTGCAAAG
>JAGCGE010000336.1 GCA_017649745.1 Clostridiales bacterium
GATATCGCCGTTTTGTTCGTGGACATCAGAGGCTTTACTTCAATGTCCGAGAACATGGAGCCTCAGGAAGTCGTTACTATCCTTAACCGTTACCTGTCGATGGCGAGCGACTGTATCACCGCCAACGAGGGTACACTTGATAAGTTCATCGGCGATGCGGCCATGGCATTCTGGGGAGCTCCCGTTCCTCAGGAAGATTCCGTTTACCTTGCAGCCAAGGCAGCAGTCGCTATTGTAGAGGGCTCGAAAAAGATCTCCGAAGACCTCAAGAACGAACTTAACATGGACCTTAACGTCGGCGTCGGGATCCACTACGGACCTGCCGTCGTCGGAAATATGGGATCGGTGCATCGTATGGATTATACGGCCATCGGCGACACGGTCAACACTGCTTCAAGACTTGAATCGAACGCTCCGAAAGGAACGATATACATAAGCCGCGCAGTAGCGGACAAACTCGAAGGAAGAGCAACGTTCACTTCTCTCGGTGATTCCATAAAGCTCAAGGGAAAATCCGAAGGTTTTGAAGTACTTACATTAGACAGCTTAAAGGAGGCGCAAGATGCTTAAGTTTTTCGGAAGGGGTTCGGCATTTTCGGACGAACACAACAGTGCATTCTTTTTCGATGGGACGGATATGGTCCTTCTGGACTGCTCC
The DNA here is from genome assembly GCA_017649745.1 of Clostridiales bacterium. The sequence continues at coordinate 659 of JAGCGE010000336.1, forward strand.
ATGGGAGCTTACCAGAGGATAAAGAAGATGGTCATGTACGGTGTCGAGCACATCTATATCCTCGTCACCCACACCCACGGTGACCATATCGCCGGCATCGGAATGCTCATCGATTTCGAGGTCTTCATCGGCAAGATCCCTGTTACCGTTGTCGCTCCTTCTTCACGCGTCAAGGAAGATCTTAAGTTCTATCTGTCGAACATCGAGGGTTGTTCCGACGACTGGTATGAACTGGTCGATGCCTCCGAATTCAGGAAAGATTTCTTCGGCAGCGCGATACCGACAAAGCACACTCTTACACTCGAGGGAAAATGCTTCGGCTACTCTTTGAACGTTGACGGCAAGAACGTGGTATATACGGGCGATACGGGCACGCTGGATCCGTTCATTCCGTACGTTAAGAGAGACTGCATCCTCTATACGGAGGTATCAGCTTTCAGTACGGGCGTACACCTTTTCGCAGATGATATCAAGGATACTGTTACGCGCCTGACATCTGAAGGTGCGGAAGTATATCTCATGCACATGGATCTTGAGGATGAGATCCTTAAGACTATGGAAGGGTCAGGGGCCTTCCCTGCTCCGCTTTATGACGAGAATGCGGATCTGGACGACATCTTCGACTTAAGTGACAGCATCTACAGAGAATCCTTCACCAACAAAAACCCTGATCACATCCACCTCTTCGATAAGCTCACCAAACTTGGCAGAAGCCTGGTCGGTGCCGACAGAGCCAGCTTCTGGCGCTGGGATAAAAGAAGGCACAAGATATGGACGACTTCCGCTACCGATGTAGACATGATAATCATCCCTGACGATTCGGGTCTCGTCGGTAAGGCGCTTCATAACGAGAAGGTCATCGTTACCAATGACCCGTATAACGACCCTGACTTTAACAGCAACGTTGACAGAACCACGGGATATGTCACAAAGTCGATCCTGGTCCTCCCTGTCGCAAACGTTAACGGCGAGTATATAGGCGCCTTCCAGCTCATCAATAAACTGGACGGCGAATTCGACGAGAAAGAGGACGCGCGTAAGCTGTCGCTCGCTGCGATCATCTGCGGTCTGGCGCTCGAATCAGACACCTTCCTAGACGATGCTCAGCACGACAAACTGACTGGCCTTAAGAACCGCATGGGCTTTCACAGCGACCTCGCCCGTAACTACAGCGAGTATCTGGATAAGGGTAACGGCAAGACGATGAGCCTTTTCATCTGCGACATCGATAAGTTCAAGCTCGTAAATGACACCTGGGGCCATAATGCAGGCGATATCGTCCTCGCGAAAACAGCCGAGCTCCTGGCAGGTTTCTGCGAAGAAAACGAGTGCGCGTACAGATGGGGCGGCGAAGAATTCATCATGCTGATGCCGGATAAAGATCTTAACGAGTGCGTTGAAACAGCCGAGAAGATCAGACTTAAGATCATGGAGTACGAGTACGATCTGGGAACTGAGAAGATACATAAGACCATGAGCTTCGGCTGTCATACTTATGACCCTGATCTGACGATAGAGAAGAATATCGAGATCGCCGACAATAATCTTTATGAAGCTAAGGAAACAGGCAGGAACAAAGTTGTTGCAAGACGCGAAAACTAAGTGTGTTTTCGAACAAAAAAACTACAATCAGTACACTACATAAAAGCATGGACCTGTGTTAGATTGTTGCCATAAAGATCAATGGAGATATTAATATGAGCCACGTTTATGTTGTAGGACACAGAAATCCGGATACCGATGCAGTCGTATCCGCGATGTCATATGCGGCGCTCCGTAATGCCACGGGCGACAGAGATTATGTCGCTTGCCGCCTCGATCACTTAAGTGATGAGACAAAAAGGATGCTCGCCAAGTTCGGATTCTCGCAGCCTATGAGAGTCAAGGATATGAGAACGCAGGTAAGCGATATCGATTACGATAAGCCGCCTGTATTGGAGCCTTCGGCTACGCTCGACCGCGCATGGAAGACAATGAACGAAGGTCAGGTCACATCCATCCCTGTCGTAAATTCCAACGGCACATTGTTCGGTACATTATCCGCAGGCGACATCGCTTCATATACGCTCGATACGATCACGGATCCGAAGGTAACTAACCTTCCGCTTTTTAACCTGCTGGGTGTTATCGAGGGACAGATCATCAAGGATAAGAATTCCAAGGATGAGATCACGGGCGAGATCGTGATCGCTCTTCCTTCTAACGGTAATACGCCGTCCTTCTCAGGCACTGACAGGATCGTTCTTTGCGGTGACCAGAAGGATATGATCTCATACGCACTTACGAATAATACCGAGGCTATCATCCTTTGCGGAGTTACTCCGGACAAGGCGCTTCTTGATGAGTTCCCTGACAGCACAACGACTGTCATCTACACTCCGTTTGACGCGATGAAGACATCTCAGCTCATCAGCCAGTCGATGCCTATAAGCCGCGTATGCGCTACTGAGGATATCGTATGTTTCCATACGACTGATTATCTGGATGATGTTCGCGAGACGATCTTAAAGAGCCGTTTCAGAAGTTATCCTGTATTGGATGAGGAAGATAAGGTCGTGGGAACTCTTTCCAGATTCCACCTCCTCCGTCCGAGAAGAAAGAATATCGTTCTGGTGGATCATAACGAGTCCGCTCAGTCCGTTCCGGGTCTTGATCAGGCAGAGCTCATCGAGATCATCGACCACCATAGGCTTGCTGATATACAGACAACTCAGCCGATCAAAGTTCGTAACGAGCCTGTCGGAAGTACGACGACCATCGTCGCTGAGATGTATCAGGAAAGCGGCGTAACGCCGGCTCCTATGATGGCGGGACTTATGGTATCAGCTATCCTGTCGGATACTGTTATGTTTAAGTCACCGACATGTACAGAGCGCGACAAGATCTTTGCTGAAAGGCTGTCGAGGATCGCAGGCGTAAGTATCGAGGAGATCGGTAAGGAACTTTTCGATGCTTCCAGAAATACGGACAGTTCCGCAGAGCATCTCATCAAGACGGACTTCAAGGAATTCCATATCGCAGGACAGACTCTGGGCGTAAGCCAGATCATCTGTGTCGATTCGAAGTCGATGCTTCAGAGAAAGCCGGAATTTTTGGATACCATGTCCATGCTCAAGAAGCAGAACGGTTACGACATGATCCTTTTGATGCTCACCGATGTCCTGATCGAAGGTTCGTACCTCTTCTACATCGGAAGCGACGACACCATAAGATACGCCTTCTCGGCCGAGCCGCATGACAACGAGCTCTACCTTCCGGGCGTCATGAGCCGTAAAAAGCAGATCATTCCGATGCTTACCGCTTTGTGGGGTTGATCAATATCCGAGATCGTCGTTTACGAGGATAACGCTTATCCTTCCCTTATGTCTCGAGAAACGGGTAATAAGGATCTGACAGCAGATAGTATCAGGGGACTTGCAGTTAAAGCAGGTTCCCTTTTTCGAGCAAGGAGTATCAAGGCCAAAACGCTGTGCATTAGTAGGCGCAGCTACGCTTCTGGCACGCTTCATGGCGGAATCGATGTCACTGCAGACCTTGTTCATTCCGACGATGAAGATGACGTGCTTAGGTCCCTGGGCGATGGCGGAAACTCTGTTAGCGTTGCCGTCGATATTTACGAGGATACCGTCATCGGTCATGGCATTGCAGCTCGACAGGAAAAAGTCCGCGTCATAAGCCATGAGCATTGCCTGCCTCTTGTCCTCATAAGCGTCGCGGTCGATGAAGTTATAATCGCCCTCTTTGAGAGCTTCCGACAGACCGATCTCATGAACGCTCATCGCACCGCCCATTGATATGGAACTTCCCTCAGGGATCAGTTCCAACGCGATCTTCAGAGCCTTCTCTTTGCTTGCTGCATAGTAGCCATCCATATTGCGGGACTTAAGGCCCTCGATGGTCTTTTGAGCAAGAAGTTCGTTCCTTTTGGTGATGTTGGCGTCCATAAAATATCCTCCTGATATCAGATATACAATAATTCTATTTAATTCGACTCCTTTTGCAATATGTCCTCTCGAAAATGATATAATCTCACAATATGAGTGATAAAGCTTCAGACAAGTACTATAAGAAAATGACCGAAGGATCCGTCAGCAGACTGGTCCTTCTGTTCAGCGTGCCGACCATCATCAGTATGCTCGTAACGAACATCTATAACCTCGTCGACACCGCATTCGTAGGAACTCTCGGCAACAGCGCCAGCGGCGCGGTCGGTATCGTCTTCGGCTTCATGACGATAATCCAGGCGGTAGGATTTCTCTTCGGTCAGGGCGCAGGATCGATACTGTCGCGTAAACTCGGAAACAAAGATCCTGAGGGCGCATCGAGGACCGCTTCGACAGGCTTTTTCATCTCGCTTTCTCTCGGCATCCTTACGAGCATCGTATGTTTCATCTTCCTTGATCCTCTGATCATGTTCCTGGGAAGCACGGAGACCATCGCTCCGTATGCTCATAAATACATTTTCTATATCCTTCTGACGGCACCGTTTGTCGTCGCGACATTTACGCTGAACAATATCCTCCGATACGAAGGCAAAGCTTACTTCGGCATGATCGGACTTCTCGTGGGAGCAGGTCTTAACATCGGCGGCGACGCCCTTTTCATGTTCGTTCTTAAGATGGGCATCTCGGGCGCGGGACTATCAACGGCCATCTCACAGACTATCAGTTTTGTTATCCTTCTCATCCCGTTTTTTCGGGGAAAGACACAGTGCAAGATATCGCTCAAGCGGGTCGATCTTAAGTTCTCCCATATAGGCGACATCATGGCAACGGGCTTCCCGAGTCTTCTTCGACAGGGTTTGAGCAGCGTAGCGACTATCCTTCTTAATTCCCTGTCGGGTGTCTACGGAGATGAGGCTATCGCGGCGATGTCCATCGTATCCCGTGTCTACTTTTTTACATTCGCCATCGCACTCGGCGTAGGTCAGGGCTTCCAGCCTGTTAGCGGTTATAACTACGGTGCAAAGAAGTATAGCCGCGTCAGAAAAGGCTACCTCTTCACCGTTATCTTCGCTACGTCCATTCTTGTTGTTCTTGGCACTATCGTTCACATGAACGCGGGAAGGATCATCTACATGTTCCGTCAGGATCTCATGGTCGTTCACTACGGCGTCAGAGCTCTTCAGCTTCAGAGCATCGCGGGAATGGTCATGGCATTCGGAATGTGTACCGAAGTGCTCTTACAAAGTACCGGCAAGAAATGGGAAGCAGCTACTACTTCCGCGATAA
>JAGCGE010000337.1 GCA_017649745.1 Clostridiales bacterium
ACGCAAAATTAGAGCAAAAAAAATTCGTTCCCTCGAAAAAGGATTCCGAGGGAACGATATGGTTAAGCATCCGTCAATTTACTTAGTTAAAATTATGGCTGTGGCTTTCCGCAGTTACCGCAGAACTTGCCTGTGTTGGTTGTACCACACTCGCATGTCCACTCACCTGAAGCCTGTGGCTGTGGCTTACCGCAATTGCTGCAGAACTTACCACTATTAGTAGCACCACACTCACATGTCCATGATCCAACTGGAGCCGGCTGTGGCTTACCGCAAGATCCACAGAACTTACCTGTGTTAGTAGCACCGCATGAACATGTCCATCCGCCCTGTGGAGCTGGTGGAGGGTTGCCGCCGCCAACAACTGCGCCACCCATAGCGCCGCCTTGCTGACCACCCTGATTCTGCTGGAGCATTCCGAAAGCACCATTGGACATAGCGCCCATGCCGCCCATGCCGCCTACCATACCCATGCCCATGAAGCCGTTAACGGCACCATTTGCATTAGCAGCAGCTGTATTCATAGCCTCTGTCTGACCAAGGATAGCCTGTGTAGCAACAGCATTTGGATTGTTTGCGAATACTGCAGCGTTGTCGTACTTCTCGATTCTCTCTCTTGACTTGTCGTCTGGCTGTGGGATACCGAGAGCAACTTCTTCAACGACCATACCACGGCCCTTGAGCCACTTCTCATCAAGAACTGTCTGCATGTTCTCACGAAGCTTTGTCTTGTTACCAGGGAGCTGTGCGAACTCGATCTTATCTACTGTACCGCAGAGGTTCAAAGCTTCTGTCATGAGATCCAAGAACTCAAGACGTGGCTGCTTAGGATCCTTAGGTGTACCCATGAGATCAACTGTTCTGTACTCACCGGAAATATTGGAGCAAACGTTTCTCCAGAATGTGATAGGATCAGCGATCTTAAATGTGAATGAACCATTCAACTTAATATAGATATTTCTGTAAACAGGATCCGGATATGGAACTGGTGAAGCTGTACCGAACTTCTGGTCCCTGATCTCCTGCATATTTACATAGTAAACACGCTGTTCCTGCATAACTTCGCCGCCGGCTCTCATACGATTCCATGTGTCAACAACGGAAGCCTTAAGGTTTGTGAAGAAATGCTCATTAGCGAGACATGAAGGAGCTGTTGATGCATCGAATGAATACATACCGCCCTGTCCGTCAGCTACGTAGTCAACTACCTCACCGTTATTAACAAGGATCAATGCGTGGTTCGGTGGAACAACGATCTTAGATCCATTAGAAATGACATCTGTAGTTCCCTTATTATTTCCCTTAGTGATCTTGTTGCAGCCCTTTCTGCACAAAACATCCTGACCAAGAGCATCTGTGGTGAAGAATTCCAAATACTGATCAGCGAATTGAGATGAAATCGAGCCGCCAACTGTACTTGCAACATTACCTAACAATCTGATTAAGCCCATAATCTTATTCCTCCTAGAATTACTGTACTTCACACGTACTGGTAAATTTTAACATTAATGTCAGATTTTCTCAACATATTTAACAAGTAATGCTCAATAATTATAGCTTATATTTCGCTTAATGCACAAAAATTCACCAGGGTTATTCAGTTCCGCCAACTGATTAGGCGTAAACTTGCCTTCGACGACCGATGTAGCCACCAAAGGAATACCCACTTTAGCGGAAACGTTGTTGATTATGGTATTACCTTTTACGATATCCTCAAACTCAGTCTCATCAAGAAGATTGGTATTGTTAATAAATCCTGTGATAGGAAGTTTAGCAGCTGCTTCAAGGTCTTTGGCCATCTCTATGATCGAATCTTCATCAGAAGTAAATGGTCTTAATGTATTGATGACCATCAAGAGATTATAGTCTATGCCAAGAAGCCTGTTATGCATCGAACCAAGTACATTAGCTCCCATATCCTCACCGCCGATATCGAAAACACCGACATAACTCTCATCATCAAATATCGAATATACTTCACCAGAAAGTGCCGGAACATCAACGTTGGAGTTAGCGTAGGATGGTGAAATGATCCTGATGTCTAAGTTCTCGAGTTTTCGAGCAGCGTCAGCAGAACGATAGAAAGGATTCACAATATCAAGGTCTGCAAGAAGGACCTTGGCTTCTGGATTACGGTTCTTTATTCCTACTGCGCAGTTTACGGAGATCTCGGATTTACCGCTGCCGTATGCACCTATAAATATATTAAGTCTTTTACTGTCAAATATACTTCCCATTAGACTCTCCTCTTTATTCTCTGAATTCGATTATATCGTCGATCGTCTTTCGAGGTCTCATTACAGGTGTCTCATCAGGATAACCGACTGCAACGGCTCCGACCAACTGATTCTCTGAACCTAAGAACTGTCTTAGATGTTCATGAGCAAAGAAGGTATTGGCGATCCATAATGTGCCGAGGCCATCTTCTGTTGCAGTAAGAAGCGCATTCTGGATAGATGCTCCGATCGAAAGACTGTCACAGATCTCCTCTATCCTTCCGAAGATATCAAGCGGAGGTGCAAATGGTGACTTGCCGTTAGTATTAAGAACAAGAATTATTGTCGGAGCACCGCGCATGATCCTTAACGTATTCTTAGCATCCATTAAGCCAGGCATGGCAGACTCAGGAAGGCCAGCCTCATTTATGGCATAATCAAGACCCTGGTCCATTACGCCAAGCATGATCTCTTTCTGTTGTCCCGTAAAGACTATATATTTCCACGGCTGTCTGTTCTTGGCAGATGGAGCGACTCTTGCCGCCTCTATCATCTTCAATATGAGTTCTTTAGGAACAGGCTGATCCTTAAACTTACGAATACTTCTTCTCTCATTGATCGCATCCATGCGCGTTCCCTCCGTTAATATAGTTCAGCTATCGTTACACCGTCATCGCCTTCGCCGATACGTCCAAGTCTGTGTGACTTGACTCGTCTGCTCTGCCTTAAGAAGTCATCAACGGCATTTCGAAGAGCACCTGTTCCCTTACCGTGAACGATCCTAATTGTCTTTATACCACTAAGCGAACAGTCGTCAATATAACGCTCAAGTTCGGAGACTGCTTCATCAGATCTTTTACCAAGGAGCATGATCTCAGGCATTGTCGTTGACGATTTACTTAATGCGATCCTTGAAGCAGAATCAGCATTCCTGTCTATCGGACGATCTCTTCTTATCTTAGTCTCCTTAGGAGGTTCGATCTGGTCTCTAGTCGGAAGTCTTAATGCTTCCTTCTCCATAGTAAGCTTCATCGTTCCAGACTCGATCTGAACCTTGCCGGATTTATTAGGAAGACTTAAACATGTTCCGATCATATCAAGATGAGGGATATAGTATTTCTCGCCGACCTTGACTTCCTTCGGAACTTCTCCAGGAAGCGTGGTCTTATCGAGGATCTCATCATCAGCGGAGTCATCTGTAAGATCTTTAAGACCAGCACGGAGACGTCTTCTGACTTTCTCCATCTCATCCATCGCATCTCTCTTATCTTTTTGCTTTCCGGCTTTCTTAATTTTCCTCATGAGCTCATTCAGTTCTTCTTCTTTCTCTTCAAGAAGTTCTTTCTGCTCAAGCCTCATATCATTCAGGATCTTAGTCTTTGAAGCCTTAAGTTTCTTCTTCTCTTCCTCAAGACCTTCTCTTTCCTTCTGAAGCTCCTCATTAAGACGCCTGTTCTCTTCATGAAGCCTCTTAGCTTCCCTGTTACTCTCCTCAGCGGATTCAAGAAGTCTCTCGAAAGCAAGTTCGTCGTTACTTAAGTTGACCATAGCCGCATCGATTATCTTGGCCGGAACGCCGAGTTTTTTCGAGATGACAAAAGCATTACTTACACCAGGCATACCGATGATGAGCCTGTATGTAGGAGACAATGTATCCGTATCGAACTCACAGGATGCATTCATGACACCCTCTGTCTCGATCGCGTAAGCCTTAAGTTCCTTATAGTGAGTTGTCGCAACTGTCGTGCATCCTCTCGAAAAGAGTTCGTCAAGGATAGCTACTGCGAGAGCAGCACCTTCGGCAGGATCAGTTCCTGAGCCAAGCTCATCCAAAAGCACAAGTGAATTCTTCTTAGTGTTTTTAAGAATAAAAACGATGTTGGACATATGAGCCGAGAATGTGGAAAGACTCTGTTCAATACTCTGCTCGTCACCGATATCTGCGAGGACTCGGTCAAAGCATGCGATCTCGGATCCCGTATCGCAAGGAAGCATCAGGCCCGCCATAGCCATCAAAGTAAAAAGTCCTGTTGTCTTAAGAGATACCGTCTTACCACCTGTGTTAGGTCCAGTGATAATAAGGGATCTGTAATCCTTACCGATCTCGATATCAATAGGAACGACCCTGTCATTAGGGATAAACGGATGTCTAGCCTTAACAAGTCTTACGTAACTCTTATTGTTAAGCGCAGGCTTAGTCGCTCTCATCTTGATAGCAAGCTCAGCCTTAGCACTAACGAAGTCGATATCACCAACAAGAACGATATCCGACTCAAGTGAATCGGACTCACGGAGCACGCGTCTTGTAAGTTCTTCCAAGATCCTCGCGATCTCTTCTCTTTCAAGAGCAACGAGTTCTCTTATCCTGTTATTAGCTTCAACAACAGCCATAGGTTCGATGAATACCGTCTGACCTGTTGAGGAAGTATCATGAACGATACCAGGAAGCCTGCTCTTACATTCAGCCCTTACAGGAACACAGTATCTGTCGCCTCTGATAGTGATGATACCTTCCTGAAGGATATCTTCGTTATTACGGATAACTCGGTCGAGCATTACTCTGATGTTCTGCTGTATCTCTTTCTTCTCACGTCTGATCGAATATAAAGTATCGCTTGCTCTGTCATTCATCTCGTCTTCATTAACAATAGAAGCTGAGATATCTTTCTCAAGAGCCGGAACCGTTGACAAAGCACCGATAGAACCAAAAAGGTTCGTGCCTTCCATATCTGAGTGTTCATTCGAAATTACTGCAGAAAGCCTTGCAACCGATCTTAGAAATGATGCAACGTCAAGAAGCTGACGCATAGTGAGAACACCGCCCGCTCTTGTAAAAGAGATGGACGGTTTAATATCACCGAAACCGGATAACGGCAAAGAGCCGTATTTGTTAATGTAGGTAAATGCCTCTTCTGTATCTTCGAGACCATCCTTAACCTTTGTCTCGTCAGTAGTCGGGAAAAGCTCCTCTGCTACTTTCTTACCATAAGATGTTCTCGTACAATCGAGAAGCATCTCCTTGACCTTATCAAACTCCAGAACGCTTAAAACTCTACCTCTTATCTGTTTTCTGCGTTCTTCCTCTTCAAAAGTTGAATATCTATACATAACCTTTATTTTTCAATGAAAGGTCGTATCATGAGAGAAGCCAGAACTTATCGAGCTCCTTCTGATTAATGGTCTTCTTCATCTCAAGACCTTCTTCTATATCGACGTCAGTGATCTTTCCGTCTTTAAGAACGACCAATCTGTTGAATCTTTTCTCCTTAATACATTCTATGGCATGAGCACTCATGAGTGTTGCCATTGTTCTGTCGCGAAGCGTTGGGCTTCCGCCTCTCTGCAAGTGACCAAGAATAGTAGGTCTTGCTTCGATGCCTGTAGCTTCTTCGATCTTAGCAGCAATATCAGTTGCTGAGCCTGCGCCTTCGGCAACGATAACGATATAATGTCTCTTACCCTTGTTTCTGCCGTCAAGGATGACTCTTACTACATCCTTATTGAAATCATAAGGAACTTCAGGAATAAGAAGGCACTCTGCACCTGTTGCAATACCGACATTAAGTGCAATATAACCGGCATGTCTACCCATAACCTCGATAACACTGCAACGCTCATGTGATGAAGCTGTGTCACGAAGCTTATCGATAGCCTCCATAGCTGTATTCATAGCCGTATCATAACCGATAGTATATTCAGTCGAAGCTATATCATTATCGATGGTACCTGGAATACCAATAACCGGTACACCAACTCTTGCAAGTGATCTGGCACCCTTATATGAACCGTCACCGCCTATTACGATCAAAGCTTCAAGACCATAGACCTCCATCATCTTAGCGCCCTTGATAACGCCTTCTTTCGTCATGAAAGTCTTGGATCTAGCAGTCATAAGGAACGTTCCGCCTCTCTGCAAAGTCTCGGAAACGTCTCTAGTATTTATCTGGCTCATCTCGCCTTTCCAAAGACCATGGTAACCTCTTGTAACACCAAAGATCTCAAGACCGCTGTTGATACCGGTTCTAACTACTGATCTGATAGCTGCGTTCATACCCGGAGCATCGCCACCACTCGTAAGAACACCTACTCTTTTTATATCTTCGATAGTGGAAGGATCCACTTTATCGTAATTAACGGCTCTTAAAGTATCTATATCAGGTACATTTGACTCATCATAAAGTAAATTCAACATAATAATTTCCCCCGAAATTAAAAACTACACAAATAATAACATTTAAAGAATCATTATTCAAAGTCCAAAAAGTCAATTAACGATAACATTATCATCGCCACAGAGCCTTGTTATCTGCTGCAAAACCTCAGGTGAAGCATCAATATTACAGAGCGGATTAACACTTCTTAGTTTTTTCGTATCAGGGAAATAGATCTTGACCGGATAACTTCCGTGATAATAAGCAAGAAGATTCATAAGCCTGTTATATGACTCATCTCCAATCTGACCATAAAACCTAATTGCGACATAGCGATCATCGGGGTCACCTTTAAAACCGTCATCAACCTTTGGGCGAACAGGTGCAACAGGAATATCTACCGATACATCCTTTATGCAGTTCTTAACGAGGAAATCAGTTCTTATCTGAGCAGCCTCTTCGTCATTTTCAGGCATTGGGAATACCTTATCGACAAATAATGAGAAATCCTCATCATCCCTGACCCTTCGCTTACCGACGATCAGATATGATCTGTTAGTAGCCAGGATCTGATTATACTTTTCGAATATCTTACCGAAGATCGCACATTCATAAGGTCCGTAAAGATCTTCAAATTCAAGAACAGCCATCAAAGTCTTCGACTTAGTAGAGCGAACCTGCTTTTTCATCAGAAGGCCTGCCATTATAACCTGCTTATCATCATTGATCGCAGCCATATTCTCGCTGTCTTTATATTCCTTAACATCATTCATTCCGAATGTAACGAATGCTTCAAGATACTTCTTATGACTCATCAGCGGATGACCTGATATATAGATACCGAGAACATCCTTCTCATAGTACAATTTCGATTCCATCTCATATTCAGGAATATTATTGATATTGATCTCAGGTCTTGAATCCGAAAGAGCACCTGAATCACCCATGTCGAAAAGACTCAGCTGACCTTCCATCCTTCCCATGTTGCTTCGGCTGAGCTTATCAAGCTCAGTCTGAACTGCCATGATCATTGATGCTCTCGTAAGTCCTGTAAAATCAAGTGCAGAAGAAAAGATCAGCGACTCGATCATCTTCCTGTTAAGACCTGTCTTCTCAGCCCTTATCAAGAAATCCGTAAAATCCTTAAACGGTCCGTTAGCATTTCTTTCTTCAACAAGAACAGATACTGCTCCCTCACCTACATTCTTAATAACTGAAAGACCTATCCTGATACTCTTCTGACCATCAGGCGATATCTCCGTCGAAAACTTGGCCTTACTCATATTCACATCAGGCGGAAGGACCTTGATATTCATAGAAGGACAGCAACCGATATACCATGCAGCCTGTGACAGATTAAACCTGAACGAATTCATCATAGCAGCCATGAATTCTGTCGGATAATGATACTTAAGATAAGCAGTATAATAGCCGACTAATGCATATGCTGCAGCATGCGATTTGTTAAAAGCATAACCTGCGAAATTGCTTACATCATTAAAGATCTTATCAGCGATCTCTCTAGGAACTCCGTTACTTATCGCACCAGCGACCTCGTTACCATTATCATCGACACCACCTTCAATAAAGATCTTACGGTATTTCTCCATAAGAGCCTTATTCTTCTTACTCATGGCACGTCTGATATTATCCGATTGTCCCATAGAAAAACCGGCAAGATCTCTAACTATCTGCATGACCTGTTCCTGATAGACCATACAACCATAAGTAACATTAAGAATCGGTTCAAGAAGAGGATGATCATACGTGATCTTAGACGGATCATGCTTGCACGAAACATACTTAGGGATCTGATCCATAGGACCAGGTCTGTATAAAGAGATACCAGCGATAATATCCTCCAAAGATGACGGCTTAAGTTCTTTCATGAACGAAGTCATTCCTCGACTTTCAAGCTGGAACACTCCGATCGTGTCACCGTTTCCGATCATCTTATAAACTTCTTCTTCATCAGTCGGTATAGAATCGAAATCAATCTTGATCCCGTAATTCTCATAGACCATATCCGCCGTATCCCTCATTACGGTCAGTGTACGAAGACCCAAGAAGTCGAACTTAAGAAGTCCAACGCTCTCAATATCATATTTGGCAAACTGAACAACGATGTTTCCGTCATTAACTGACAAAGGTGCGATATCCGTGATCGGCTTACCGGAAATGATGACACCTGCAGCATGCGTTGAAGTATGTCTAGGCATACCCTCAAGTTTCCTGCTGTAATCAAGGATCATCCTTACATTCTCGTCGCTCTCATATTCCTTCATAAGCTCGGAGTTCATCTCAAGAGCTTTATCTATCGTGATACCGAGATTCTCAGGTATCATCTTTGCAATCTTATCTGCAGTTGCGTATGGAAGATCCATAACTCTAGCTACGTCTCTAATACAAAGACGCGGCTGAAGCGTACCATAAGTAATAACCTGAGCAACACGTTCTGATCCGTATTTCAGATTGACATAGTTGATGACTTCCTGACGTCTCTCATAACAAAAGTCGATATCAAAATCAGGCATCGATACACGTTCGATATTCAAGAATCGCTCGAAAACAAGAGAATATTTCAGAGGATCGATATTTGTGATGCCAATGGCATATGCAACAAGAGAACCGGCACCCGAACCTCTTCCAGGGCCAACCATTATTCCTTTACTCTTGGCATAGAAAATAAAATCCCAGACTATCAGATAATAATCCGTATATCCCATCTTATTGATAACTGAAAGCTCGTAATCCATTCTCTTATGGTATTCCTCAAGAGAAGCCGAAGGCGGTATAGCCTTAAACCTCTCCCAAAGGCCTGAATACGCAAGACTATTCAGATATTCCGCATTGGAATTAAATCCCTCAGGCACATCAAACTTAGGAAGATGTATCGTGTTAAAGTCATATTCGACATTACACATATTGGCGATCTTAGTAGTGTTTTCGATCGCTTCATTGACTTCAGGGAAAAAGCGCCTCATCTCTGTTTCGGATTTAACATAGAAGTCGTCAGTAGTCATCCTGAATCTGTCAGGATCTGACTTCTTAGCACCCGTCTGCATACACAAAAGAACATCATGAACTTCACTGTCTTCCTTCTTAAGATAGTGACAGTCATTAGTAGCAACAAGAGGTATACCTGTCTCTTTCGAAAGACGGATAAGAGCACTGTTAGCGATAGCCTGCTCTCGCATCACATTGCTCTGGATCTCAAGATAGTAATTACCTCTTCCAAACAGATTGTCGTACCAAATAGCAGCGCTCTTCGCACCTTCAATATCATCATTAAGGATCTTGCTGGATACTTCACCTGCAATACATGCAGAAAGGCATATAAGTCCATCGTGATATCGCTCCAGAAGTTCCTTATCTATCCTTGGTCTTCTATAAAATCCCTCTGTAAATCCGGCAGAACACAACCTGTTAAGATTCTTAAGTCCCTCATTATCCTTAGCAAGCAAGATGAGATGGTGATACTGTCTCTCGTTAGGAGCATATGTCGTATTGAATCTGCTATCTGTCGCAACATAAAGTTCACAGCCAATTATCGGATGAAGACCTTTTGCCTTCATCTTCTTATAGAAGTCAACGGCTCCGTACATTACGCCATGATCAGTGATCGCACATGAAGTCATTCCCATCTCGACTAATCTGTCAGGAAGTTCCTTGAGCCTTATAGCACCGTCAAGGAGGCTGTATTCAGTATGAAGGTGCAGATGAACAAAACCTGTTACTTCACTCATTTATTGCCTCCCTTAAGCATTATCAACGTATCACGAAGCTCAGCTGCCCTCTCGAATTCGAGTTCCTTAGCAGCCTTAGCCATTTCTTTCTCAAGCTTAGAGATAAGCTGTTCTCTCTCTTTATCACTAACAGAAGCTTTGTCTCCGCGCAAAAGCTTCTTAACTTCGTTCTCAGACTTCTTATCTTTCTTACCGTCTTCATTAACAAAGTCAAATACTTCCCTGATCTCTTTCTTGATCGTCTTAGGAGTTATTCCGTGTTCCTCATTATATTTCTGCTGTATCTCTCGTCTTCTGTTCGTCTCACTGACTGCTTCCATAATGGAATCAGTCATCTCATCAGCATAAAGAACAACTCGTCCCTCACTGTTACGAGCACAACGTCCGATTATCTGGATAAGAGATCTCGTCGATCTTAAGAAGCCTTCCTTATCAGCATCAAGGATCATAAGAAGTGATACTTCAGGAAGATCGATTCCTTCACGAAGGAGGTTGATACCTACGATTGCATCGATCTCTCCCGTACGAAGTTTCTTAAGGATCTCCATACGCTCGACAGTATCAATATCCGAATGAAGATAAGTAACATTGATCCCCTCGTTATGAAGGAAACCGGTAAGATCCTCAGCCATATTCTTCGTAAGGGTCATGATAAGAGTCTTATCACCCTTCTTAATGTTCTCACGAAGCCTCATCAAAAGGTCCTCAATCTGTCCTTCAACAGGATGAATATGGATCTCAGGTTCAAGAAGACCTGTAGGTCTTATGATCTGCTCGACAGTCCTTACACTATGCTTCTTCTCATAGTCAGCAGGCGTAGCCGAAACAAATATCGTGTAGCCCATCTTCTTCTCAAATTCTTCAAACTTAAGAGGACGATTGTCATAAGCAGATGGCAATCTGAAACCATATTTAACGAGCATGTCTTTACGGGATCTGTCACCGTTATACATAGCTCCGACCTGAGGTACAGTAACATGAGACTCATCGATCAAGAGCAGATAATCTTCCGGGAAAAAGTCCATCAATGTACAAGGAGCTTCACCTTCGGCTCTTCCGGAAATATGCCTGGAGTAATTCTCAATACCCTTACAAAAGCCTGTCTCGTTAAGCATATCGATATCATATCTGGTCCTTTGTTCAAGCCTGTAAGCCTCAATAGTCTTACCTTCATCGCGAAGCTTAGCAACCTGCTCATCAAGTTCCTCTTCAATAGTCACAAGAGCCCTCTTAAGCTTACCTCTTCCTGTCGCATAATGAGACGCCGGAAAGATCTCAACAAAGTTCTTGGTCCACATCACTTTACCTGAAACATGATGAACAAAAGAGATCTTCTCTATCTCATCTCCGAAAAAACTGATCCTTGTAACTGCTTCCTCAGAATCAGGAGTGAATATATCGATAACGTCTCCCCTTACTCTGAAAGAGCCTCTGACAAGATCAATATCATTACGGTCATACTGGATGTTAACAAGCATCGCCATGACCTCTTCTCTGGATATCTCCATACCAACTCGAAGAAGAACCATGAGAGATTGATAATCTTCCTTCTCACCTATACCGTAAATACACGAAACTGATGCAACAACGATAACATCATCACGGGTAAGAAGGGATCTCGTGGCACAGTGACGCATCCTGTCGATCTCATCATTGATAGAACTGTCCTTCTCAATATATGTATCCGATGCGGCAATATATGCTTCAGGCTGATAGTAATCATAATAACTGACAAAATATTCGACAGCGTTATTCGGGAACAGTTCCTTAAACTCACTGTAAAGCTGACCTGCCAAAGTCTTATTATGAGCGAGAACAAGTGTTGGCCTTTGAACCTTCTCAATAACATTAGCCATGGTAAATGTCTTACCAGAACCAGTTACACCCATCAGGACCTGGCCTCTGTCACCGTTCAAAACACCATTCGCAAGCTGTTCTATTGCCTGCGGCTGATCACCAGTCGGTCTGTAATCTGATTCGATCTTAAACTTCATCTTGTTCCTGCCTTAATCTTTTGTATCTATTATACTCCTGTTGTCCACAAAAGAAAATATGTTCGTTTATCAATCTAAAGAAAAGGAGTGAACCCTGTTAAATAAGTCCACTCCTTATCCAGAAGGTATATGATTATGCTGTAAGCTCTTTTCGTGAGATCACGAAGGATGCCAGTAACGATACCGGTATAAGAGCTACGAACATAGCAACTGTTGATGCGGCCATGAATGTGATAAGACCGCCTTTTGTTATTAACACTACGATCACTGCTGCAACAATAACTACTGTCAATACTCCATAGAAGGCTCCCTGACGAAGGAACAGGGCAGCTGTCTTTCCGATGTAGTTAAAGAGCGATGCGATAATGTTAGCTATAAAGAGACATACAATATCTGTTAATGCAACAAAGATAAACAGTAAGATCATGAACGGGATCGTTATCTCACTTCTCAAGAAATATCCAAGGATCGCAACAGCAAGGATAGCGTTTACGATGATCTCAGGCACACTTCCGAGAACATTAGCCCAAAGCTTTTTGCTGATCTTTTCCGGAACCAGGAAGAAGTATGGCTTATTTAGTTCAAGAACTGCTTTACCGCCAGCGAAGATGAATGCATCAAACATAGCCATCATAGCGACACCCATAATAACCGTGCCTTTGAGGCCAAGATCCATCATCTTTCCGAAAAGCATCATGTAAACGAAAGTGATGAATTTGTAGATGATAACTGTCTTATTGATGAAAAACAGTTTAGTGATCCTTTTATTTTCGAGAAGGTGCTTAAAGAAAAATACTGAAGCACCGTTTCCTCCCTTGAAGTCACCGCTTACAACCTTAACCTTGGATGCATCAACAGCACTGATATCTTCAACTCCTGCTGCTTTAGCTGCTGCCTTATCAGCCATCTTCTGAGCTGCCTCGATAGCCTCTTCGTAATAATCAAATTTAAGATTATTAACGAGGATTACGATGAGAGCAAATGATGCAACGATAAGGATGAGACCAAGGATGAGCTTCACTGTGGATGAAAGATAGAATCCGTCAAAGAAAAGTGTCATCCAGCCTCCGACAGGAATTATCTTAAGGAACAGATTACCGCCCGCGATCTTGATGATCTCTGATGCGCCAAGAGAACTGATGGCACCGAATGAACCTGCCTGTGCCTTAAGCTGAAGCAAGACAGCACCGATCATGACGGCATGAATACCTGCAAAAGCGAACTCTACTGCTTTCTTGAGGCCTTTCTTATTATGAACATATGCATTAATGACCTGAGAAAAAAGAAGACCCAATGAATATGCAATAAATACGCCTAACATTGCTATAACGGCATCAAGGAAACGAAGGTGCAGCAATCTGGAGAGATTCGAAGCCTGCATCGAAACGATGAATACCATAAGAAATGCATTCTTAAAGCTGCTTACGATAGGGATAATGAGGTTAAACTTCTTCGTAAAAGGTCCTGCAAAATAGAAGTTTACGTCAGGATTCGTAAAAAGAAGTATGCCTGAAGTAATGCTCAAGAATCCAAGATCGAACATTGCCAATGTAAGGAGCGACAATCCGCCTCTTAAAAGCTGCGGATCAAAAGTGCCGCCTTCCTCTTTGGTAATAATACCTGTCATAATAAGCATACCAATCGTCATGACTATTCCGACGATGGTAAAGATCACATTGATCTTCTTTTTGCAGAAGCACTTCAGTGATTGATAAAGATAAGCTCTTAACATTAGTTCTCACCTTGGCCTTCCGTAATTTCGAAAAAGAGATCCTGCAGGCTCTTCTCGTCCTGCTGATCAGGTCTGTTATACTTCGTGGCAATGATCTTGCCCTTCATCATGATATTGGCTACATCCCAATAATCTTCAACTGTATCTATCATGTGAGTGGAAATAACAACTGTCTTGCCCTTGCTCTTAAGCTCACTGAAAAGAAGCTTCAATTCCTTGATCGCATGAGGATCAAGACCAACCATAGGCTCATCGAAAATGATAACTTTAGGATCATGCATCAACGCACAGCAGATGGACACTTTCTGCTGCATACCCTTTGAAAGTTCTTTACCGAGTTTTCTTGTCTTGTCTGAAAGTTCAAATCTCTCAATGAGATCATTAAGCATATTCTCATCAGAAGTCTTATAAGCTCTTCTGATAAATTCAAAGTGCTCTTCAACTGTCATAAGGTCATAGAGTGCCGGCATCTCAGGAACGAAACCCAACAGCTTCTTGGCCTCGATCGAAGTATTCTTATATCCGCAGATCTCGATCTCTCCGGAATATCTTAAAAGACCTGCTATCGACTTAATGATAGTGGACTTTCCTGCACCATTAGGTCCAAGAAGGATTCCGATCTGACCATCTTCGATCTGGAAAGAAACATTATCATTGGCAAGAAATTTGCCATACTTTTTACTGACGTTCTGTACTGTTAACATATATAGCCTCCTGAATATCTTGGGAACATTCTAAGATTTATTGTTAAACAGAACGTCTATTAATGTTTAAGAATTGTTAAAGTTTATTTTTTGACAATCTCGTCAGAATCCATCATTACTGTAAAAGGTCCTTCGTTAAGGAGTGAAACCTTCATATCGGCTCCGAATATTCCGTGCTTCGGATCAAATCCGTAGGAAGCTATTTTCGAGAGGACATATTCATAAAGTTCTTCTGCCATGTCCGGTCCTCCTGCCCTTATGAATGAAGGTCTGTTGCCGTGGCTCATATCTGCATACAGAGTAAACTGCGAGATAACCAGAAGATCACCGTCAACATCTTTAAGACTTAAGTTAGCCTTGTCATTCTCATCTCGAAAGATACGAAGCTTGATGAGCTTATCGACCATCTTATCAGCAATATCCTTCGTATCATCATCACGGATGCCGACAAGCACCAGAAAGCCGTGACCTATGCTGCCTGTTACCTCACCATCAACCTTCACTTCAGCTTGCTTTACTCTTTGAACCAAAAATCTCATATTTACCTTCTTTACGTTATATTGATTATTACTATTTCATTTGGAACCGTGTTCTTAAACGGTATCATACCGCTCGACACTCCCGAACTTGTTATAAAATACGTACCATTCCTCTCTTCAAATCCATACAGAAGATCGCCCCTTGTCATGAGCAACCTATATAGAAGAGTTCCGGGAAAGATCTGTCCTCCATGAGTGTGACCGCTCAACATCAAGCTAACACCGGGATCTTGAAGTTTAGAAACACTCTCAAGCATTACCGGCTTATGATCAAGGACAATGATCTTCCTATCAGTATCCCTATAACCGCATCGCTTTAATATCTCATGGATCGCTATTCTCTTGTCTTTACCTGTAAACGATATATC
>JAGCGE010000338.1 GCA_017649745.1 Clostridiales bacterium
AGATTCCATTGGTAGCAGTTTGATCATAGACACAATTGATCGTATAAAAATCGCCGAGATCTGAAGCGAGTTCCTTATCGCTGTACTCACGTTTTGTCTTCTGCGTTGTTTCTGTTGTTATTGAAACTTCTGTTTGTTCTTCGGACTCTTTATCGGTCAGTGAACAGGATGTTAATGATGTCATTAACACTGCCGAAATTACTATAGCCGATAAAAGTTTCAACTTGTGCATATAAATATGTTCCCTTCATGTCCTAACGACTTATTGACGATTTGAAACGAGGTTGTGTTGCATTGTTTCATAATCGACCTGTTTATTATATTATTAGACCTATAAAAATTGTTCAGGAGTTTTTTATGAGAATAGTAATATTAGATGCATCTGCAGCAAATCCGGGCGACCTTTCATGGGCACCTCTCGAAAGATTCGGAGAAGTCATTCCGTATGACGTTACAAAAAAAGAACAGCTCATCGAGAGAGCACAGGGTGCTGAGATCCTTTTCACGAATAAGACTGTTTTCGAAAAGGAAGACTTCGATAAGCTTCCTGATCTAAGATATATCGGTGTTCTCGCTACGGGATTTAACGTAGTGGATCTTGAGGCCGCAAAAGCCCACAACGTCTGCGTTACAAACGTTCCTGAGTATGCGACTTTCGCGACGGCACAGATGGCTATAGCACTCCTTCTTGAACTTGCCGACAAAGCAGGTATCCATTCCGCATCAGTATTCGACGGCGGCTGGGTAAGGTCACCTCAGTTCTGCTATACGGTATCACCTCTGATCGAACTGTGCGGCAAGACAGCTGTCGTAGTTGGTCTTGGAAAGATCGGAAGAAGAGTCTGTCTTATACTAAACGCGCTCGGAATGAAGGTCATCGGCGTACCTCATACAATGTGCGACAGCATCGATATCGACGGTGTTAAGATCGAGTGTAAGCCGCTTAACAAAGCTCTCAAGGAAGCTGACGTTATCACCTTCCACTGCCCTCTTACAAATGAAACTAACGGTCTTCTCTCTAAGCCTCTTATCTCAGAACTTAAGAAAGACGTTCTCATAATCAACACGGCAAGAGGACCTATCGTTAATGAGGAAGATATCGTTGATGCGCTCCTTGAAGGAAAGATCGGAGGCTATGCTGCTGACGTTATCATGAAAGAACCAATGGAGAGCAGTAGTCCTCTTCTTAAGCTCAAGGATATGCCGAATGTTGTTCTTACTCCTCATATCGCATGGGCTCCTAAAGAGACTCGAAAAAGACTCATCGATGCCGCTGCCGCTAATCTTGAAGCATTCCTTAACGGAGATCCTATCAACCAGGTAAATAAGTGAGGTTTTTCCGCAAAATTATAAGCATCTCGAAATGACTCTCGAGATGCCTATAACATGGAATAAGGGATAGATACATAGAAGTAAATTGTCTTAGTTAAATAATATACCTTCGTCGTTTTCTTTTGCAGAAATATTAACACACCTACACGGAGATTTCCATATTTTAATCACGTTTTTTTCAAAATTGAGATTTTTTTCAACAAAAAAAGAAATAATCTATAATCTTTTGTGCAAAAGATACTCAACCTCGTTTTGTCTGAACAACAATACCTGTTATTCCTAAAATAAGTATGAGAAGTCCGCTTATCGCAAACACCCCGTCGATCGAAGAATTAAAGAGCTTTTCGGTAGCAAAGACGGCCGCATTCTCTACGAAAGATATCTTCTGAAGGAACGGAAGTGCCGCAGAAGAAATGAGCCATGCTCCACCCATTCCTGAAACGAATATGATCGCACCTTTCTGGATAAGGAAGCATGCGATACCGAACGCGATACCGATGACAAAACTTATTCCGAGAACGATGAGATTCTCCTTTGCCTTGAATGATTCACTTAATGAAGAAGCGTTGACGGAAGAATACAGGAACTTCGTCGTGACGACTGCGACAACGAAGATAAACGCCTTCCTGTAAAACGAGAATGCCAGTGCACCAAGAACTACCGCGAATACAATAGGTATCGCAAGTTCAACAACATGAGCAAGCGACTTTTCCGTTATTTCCTCAAGGATCGAAAGAAGGAACTTACCTCCCATATATCCCGTGACAACACCTGCAACAGTTATAGAAAAACGGAACAATCTGTAGCCGCTAAAGCATATGACTGCTCCCAATATCATTATTACTATAGGCACGGCAAGATCCGCGATCGCATTCATCTTCCCAAGACCTCCTTAACTTCCTTTACGGTTAATGCCTTACACACATCGACCTTCAGCGTCGAAGCACCCGGCATTCCTTTTATATAAGCGAGCATCGTCGGTCTCATTTCCCTTACCGCAATAGCCTCGTCTTTATAGGTGCAGGTAAGCTCGAGTTCTCTTAAGAGCATATCGATCTTATCTTCAGCCTTAACAGTTATATCAATACCTCTTAATCTCGAAAAGACCCACGGATCTCCCTGCGCCGCACGACCTATCATAAGTCCGTCAGCGCCTGTCTCTCTGAGCATCCTGTCTGCCGACTCACGGTCCTTGATATCACCGTTAGCGATAAACGGGATCCCGCTTTCCTCCGACGCTTTCCTCATCCTGGCTATCGCTTCGATATCAGCCTCGCCGTGATACATCTGAGGTCTGGTCCTTCCGTGAACTGCAAGGAGCTTAATGCCGCTGTTCGATATCCTTCTTATGAACTCTTCGGCCTTACCGTTATCCTTATCTTCTTCGTTAAATCCGATCCTCGTCTTGGCGGTAAGTTCCTTTCCATATGACTCACAAACCTTAGCCGAAGCCTTGATGATCTTCTCTGCAAGTATCGGATCATTCATGAGTGCAGATCCCGCCCCCGTCTTTACTACCTTCGGAACAGGACAGCCCATATTGATATCTATGATGTCGACATCCTTAAGCCTGGGGTCTTCACATATCGCTCCTATGGCAAACTCGAAATCCTTAGGATCACTTCCGAAAAGCTGAATACATGTTATCCCTTCCTTGACAGGATCTATCATGAGATAACAAAAACTCTTATCAACACCTGAGTAAAGAATTGATCTCGCGCTGACAAGTTCAGTCGGCTGATAGCTCGATCCCATCTCGTGACATATCGATCTGAACGCAAGCGTAGTTGTCCCGGCCATCGGAGCCAGGATAAGCGGGTCTTCGATCTTTATCTTGCCAATATTGATCATTCCCATATCAGCTGCCTACCTTAGGAAGGAAATCCATCAATCCCGTTTGCATTAGAAGGTTCGAAAAATAGCCAAGCGCAAGTCCGAGCACCATCGAAAAGCCCACATCAGTGAAGAAATGAACTCTCAGATAAAGCCTCGAAAGCGCTATCAAAGAAGCATAGATAAACGCAATCACACCACACCACGGATTGGTAAGGAATATAACTGTAGCTGCAGCAAAAGAACTTAGAGTGTGACCTGACGGAAACGAATAATCTCTAGGCTGTTTTATAAGCAGCTTATAGTCCTTATGGAAAAAAGGTCTTTGACGACGAACGATGTTCTTGATCGCGAGATTACCGATCATGATGCAGAGCATCAAAGCAATGAGCATCGTATATGCATCCTTAAAATCCGGTTCGACGACCATCATTAAAAGAGCTGCGATTATCCATACCGTTCCCATGTTGCCGGTCCCGGTCACGAATACCATTATCCTGTCGAATATCGGCGTATATAATCTCTCGTGAAGACGATCAAGATGGTATATCTCCCAAGCACATATCTTACTGATATTCTTAAGCGTTAACCTCTCGACTTCTATAATGCGTTTCATCGAACTATCCCTTCTTTATTCTAATAGCATTATAACCAATATCTATTATTTATCATTAATTAATTTCTATAAATATGGGACTTGAAATTGAAATGTCATAGATAGAAAATAAGAATGTTTTGAAAAGAGGTAATTTTATGGAAGATTGCTTGGTTTATTTTTTTACAGGATTTCTCGACAGCGGTAAAACATCAGTCATCTGTTCATGGACAGACGGTGAACGTTTTAACGACAAGAAGATCGTTATCATAGCTACAGAAGAAGGCGAAGAGGAATACATTAAGGAGAACTATCCTAATGCTGACCCTGTCGTCATCACATGTGATACTGATGAAGTTAATGAAGCATTCACGACTGATATCGAGAAGAAATACAGCCCTGATATCATCTTTATCGAATGGAACGGTTCAGTATCGCCTTCGGAATTTTTCGAGAAGTGCGATGTTCCTGAGAGATGGGCACTTGCTGCTTCCATCGTAATCATCGATGCCTCTACTTATACTGAGTACTTTAAGAATATGCAGGCGATCTTCGCTGATTATTTCAGATATGCCGATACAGTCATCTTTAACAGAGTTGCGAAGGACGGAGAGAACATCCCGAAGCTTCGTGCTACCGTTAAGAGCGTTAACCCGGGCATCGGCATCAACTTCCTTGATGAGGATAATCAGGTCCTCAATATCGAAGACCACCTCCCTTATAACCTCGACGACGATCCGTGCATTATTAAGGACGAAGACTATGGTCTTTTCTATACCGATGCACTTGATAACGTTAAGCGTTATAACGGCAAGAGAGTTACTCTCACAGGTAAGGCTCTTGTATTTAGAGAGATAAGAGGCAGGGCTTTCGCTCTTTCGAGAAGAGCATATACATGCTGTTCTGATGATATCGGTCAGATCAACCTTCTCTGCTTCCTTAATTATGGTTCCAACTTCCCTACAGGAGAATGGCTTAAGGTCACAGGACAGGTCCGCTACTATGAGGATGATTCACAGGGCCGTAAGATGGCAGTTCCTTGTCTGACTGTCGACGATTATGTTGTTACAAGTCAGCCGGAAGATGACATCGTTTACTTCGGATAATGTTGATTGGAGATGATAATATGACAAAAGTAGACATTTTTTCAGGTTTCCTTGGTGCCGGTAAGACCACACTTATAAAGAAGCTTCTTTCAGAAGTTTATTCCGGTCAGAAGATCGTTCTTATCGAAAACGAGTTCGGTCAGATCGGTATCGACGGCGGATTCCTTAAGGAGTCAGGCATTCAGGTTACTGAGATGAATTCAGGATGCATCTGCTGCAGTCTCGTCGGAGATTTCGGCAAAGCTCTTGCTGAGGTTATCTCAACATACTCTCCTGACAGGATCTTGATCGAACCATCAGGTGTCGGCAAGCTCTCAGACGTATACGCTGCAGTAGCTAAGTGCGAAGGAACAGAGATCGCATCAGCTACAACAGTTGCAGATGTTTCTAAGTTCAAGATCTATCTTAAGAACTTCAAGGAGTTCTACGAGAATCAGATCGAACATGCTTCAACTGTTGTTCTTTCCAGAACACAGAGCACAAAGCAGAGCAAGATCGATGAAGCAATGGAATTGATCCGCGGCATCAACAAGACTTGTACAGTTATCACTACACCTTGGGACCAGCTCGACGGTAAGCAGATCTTCGACGCTATGATCTCAAGCAACACAGCTGATGCAATGGCTGAAGAACTCCTTCACGAGGAGCATGAGCATCATCACCACGACCATGATCACGAGCACGAGCATGAACATGAGCATGAGCACCACCATGAGCATGGTGAAGATTGCACTTGCGGTTGTCACGATCATGATCACGACCACGAACATCACCATCATCACGCTGATGATGTTTTCGACAGCATCGGATTCGAGACAACAAAGGCATTTACTATCGACCAGATCGATAAGGCATTGGACGAGCTCGACGATGATGACAGATTCGGAACAGTCCTTCGTGCTAAGGGTATCGTAGCCGGTGAAGACGGCAAGTGGATCCACTTCGACTATGTACCTGGTGAGAAGAATGTAAGAAACGGCGCTTCTGACGTAACAGGCAAGCTCTGTGTCATCGGTTCAGGAGTCAACAAAGACGAGATCAAGAACCTTTTCGAGATCTGATAAGAATCAAGAGCATACAAAAAGCGGGGACCTCTTCACTGAAGGGATCCCCGCTTAAGTTTTCTATAAGATCATTGCGACGCTTCGACTCCTGTCTGGTTGACCCATGTAACAGTGTCCTTGATCGAATCCTTTATGCTGATCGCGTTCTCCTTAGACGTAACCTCATCTGTTCCGTCAGTCTCATAACGTGCGTTAGATGAAGTTGTGAATACAGCATAGACCTCCTTCGGATTGACCTTGTGCGTCAACTTATAGTAAGCATCGACGAATTTGGCAACTGACTTATTAAGAAGCCAGTCAGGGAACATCTTGTTAGACTTATCGACTCCTGCAGCCTCAGCAACATCGCTTAAGAATTCTACGGTAGAACGATACTCGCCTGTGAGGATATAACCTGCACCCATTGTACCCTTCTCTGCAGCTGCGACAATTCCAGCAGCAACATCACGTACATCAACAAATACGTGACCACCGTTAACCGGTGAGACCTCGTCTCTTAGGTAACTATTCAGCACCTTACCGATATCAGAATCCTTACTCGTACCAGGACCGATCATAAATGTCGGAAGGACGAGAACTGCATTGTACTTGTTAAGGTTAACTTTCTCCATAACATAAGCCGATGCTTCTGCCTTTGTCTGAGCGTAGTCGCCTTCAACGAGATTTCTGTCGAAGTGGAACTGCTCACCTGATACATAAGGTTCAGCCTTAACAGGGAGTGCATAAGCAGAACTTACATAGACCAGTCTTCCGATCTTGTGCTTGATGCACATGTCTGTAATGTTAACAGTACCTGATACATTAACTCTTCTCATGAGAAGATTCTTTCCAGGCGCAATGGAAACCTGCTCTTCAGCATGGATCAGGATACACTCTCTCGGATTCTCCAGATCGAAAAATCCTTTCATCGTATCCTTATGGAATGTCTCTCCTCTGAAGATCTCAACATCAAGTCCGTCAAAACACGAAACGTCAACATCAACGTCAGCAAGGATCCTTACTTTGTTTTCTTGCTCAATGAGCATCTTAACAACTTGTACACCGAGGGAACTGGTAGCGCCTGTAACCAAATACTGTTTCATACATTTTTCCTCCCCTAAAGCCTAATTATCAATGCTTTTCTTTATTTTGCCTTGTCTTTTTTCGGAAGGTATCAAGATTCTGTGAATTAATTACAGAATTGCACGTAATGTGTAAACAAATTGTTAAATGCCTCATATTTGTCCTAAAAATATAACAATTTTGTCCTCTTTTCAAGTGTTCTTTTCGAAAAAATTTAGAAAAAACGTGTTGACAATGCAAAAAAGTGGGTATATTCTAGCGAAGTATAAGCAAAAAGCGATGACGGAGAAGGTCCGGCTTATTCGTAAACACAGAGAGTCAACATTAAGCTGAGAGTTGACATTACGGGTTGCCAATCGACTATCGCTCCCGAGCTGACACACCGAATGGAATATTCCGAGTAGACTGTGTCCGAAGGCCGCCGCGTTAAGGCAAGAGGTTTGATTGAACCTATGAGTGGTGAAGTTTATCTTCGCAAGTTGAGTGGTACCGCGGTTTATCCGTCTCAATGTCCTATGTAGGACTTTGAGGCGTTTTTTTATTTCCGAAAAAACTCCTCACGACCGCTTAAAGGTTTAAAGACAAGGAGGAAAAAATGACAAACAAAACAAATCTCGAACAGAAGATCAATGAGATCGCGGACAGAATCAAAGGTGTAAGACTCGATATGGGTCTTTCAACAGCAGAGATGGCTTCAAAGGTTGAAGTATCAGAAGCTCAGTACATCAGATACGAAGAAGGTGTCGATGACTTCAGCTTCACATTCGTATACAAGGTTGCTAATCTCGCAGGCGTTGAGATCAACGACCTTCTCGAAGGTCAGTCCGCTTCCCTCACCGAGTACGAAGTTACAAGAAAAGGCGAAGGACTTCCTATCGCAAGAAGAACAGGCTTCGAATACAGAAGACTTTGCAACAACTTCAAGAATAAGCTCTGCGAGCCATTCAGAGTTGTTATCCCTTATTCTGAAGAAGCTTTGAACCCACCTTATGAGCTCGTAAGCCATGAAGGTCAGGAGCTTAACATCGTTGTTCGCGGAACACTTAAGGTACAGGTAGGAGATCATTCCGAGATCTTGTATCCTGGTGACAGCATCATCTTCAACAGTAACCAACCTCACAACGAGTATGCATTAGGCGGCGAGGACTGTGAATTCTACGCTATCATCCTTAATTCTGAATACGGCAACGTTAAGGAAGTTCCATTCAAGACTGAGTACGTTACTAACGCTACAACAAATACAGATCTTGCAGAGCTTAAGAATCCTATCTATAAGAAGTTCGTTGTTGACGAATTCGATGAGAACGGTCTTCTCAAGAATGTTGAATTTACACGTGAGGTCGAGAAGTTCAACTTCGCATTCGATCTCGTTGACGGAATCGCTGATAAGGATCCTGACAAGGTTGCTATGGTATGGGTCGCTAAGGACGGCGTAACAGATCACAAGTACACTTTCGCAGAGATGAAGAAGTATTCCAACATGACAGCTAATTACCTTCAGAGCTTAGGCGTGAAGAAGGGCGACAGAGTCATGCTCGTTCTTAAGAGACACTATCAGTTCTGGTTCTCAATGCTCGCACTTCATAAGCTCGGTGCTATCGCTATCCCTGCTACTAACCTTCTCAAGGAACACGATTTCGATTATCGTTATAAGGCTGCAGGAGTTAAGGCTATCTTATGTACTGCTGACGGAGACGTTGCAGAAGAAGCTAAGAAAGCAGCTGACAATTGCGGTTCAGATATAACTCTCATCATGGTTAACGGTTGCCGTGACGGCTGGCACGATTTCAACAAGGAATTCGAGTCATGCAGTGACGTTTTCGAGAGAACAGCAGAGACACCTTGCGGATCAGATCCAATGGTAATGTTCTTTACTTCAGGTACAACAGGCTATCCTAAGATCGCTTGCCATTCCTATAAGTACGCATTGGGCCATTATGTAACAGCTAAGTTCTGGCACAACGTTGATCCTAATGGTCTCCACTTCACTATCTCTGATACAGGATGGGGTAAGGCATTGTGGGGTAAGCTCTACGGACAGTGGCTCTGCGAGGCTCCTACATTCACATTCGACTTCGATAAGTTCCACGCTAATGAGATCCTCCCTATGTTCGCGAAGTACAATATCACAACATTCTGTGCTCCGCCGACAATGTACAGATTCCTTGTTAAGGAAGATCTTTCTAAGTACGATCTCTCTTCTCTCAAGTACGCTACAGTTGCAGGTGAAGCATTGAACCCTGAGGTATTTAACCAGTTCATGAAGGCAACAGGTATCCGTCTCATGGAAGGTTTTGGTCAGACAGAGACAACACTTGCTATCGGTAACCTCGTTGGCTCTTCTATCCGTCTCGGTTCCATGGGTAAGGCTAACCCTTACTACGACATCCACATCCTCGATGAGGACGGAAACGAGTGTAAGCCTGGTGTAACCGGTGAGATCTGCGTTAAGACAAGCAACAAGGTTCCTTGCGGTCTCTACTTAGGCTACTACAAGGATCAGGCAAAGACAGATGAAGCATGGCACGACGGCTTCTATCATACAGGTGATACTGCATGGATGGATGAGGAAGGCTACATCTGGTACGTTGGTCGTGTCGACGACGTTATCAAGTCTTCCGGATACCGTATCGGACCTTTCGAGATCGAGAGCGTTATCATGGAACTCCCATATGTTCTCGAGTGTGCAGTAACAGCTACACCTGACCCTGAGGGTGTAAGAGGACAGGTCGTTAAGGCAACTATCGTTCTTGTTCCTGGAAAAGCTACTCCAAGCGATGAGCTTAAGAAGGAAGTACAGCAGTACGTTAAGACCAACACCGCTCCTTACAAATATCCTCGTGTAGTCGAGTTCGTTGAAGAGCTCCCTAAGACGATAAGCGGTAAAATCAGACGTAATGTTATAAGAGAAACAAATTAAGAACTCTATTTTATTTTAAACCGTCTTGGTATCCAGGGCGGTTTTTTGTATACTCTACAATATCGGAGGTAAGTTTATGAAACGGATTAAATTAATTTCTATTCCGCTTGTCTGCTCACTGCTCCTCGGAGCTTGTATGGGTGATCTTCCTGACTCTGAAGCATATCTTGAAGAGTTACGTAAAGAACAGAAGGAAGCGCAGCAGATAGCTGAAGCAGATCAGACTGAGGAAACTGAAGAGACCGAAGCGATCGAGTACAAATACGACAGTTCGAAATTTATGAAGGCTCCTTGGAACATTAAGGAGACTGTCCTTTATGATAAATACGATGTAAAGATCACGGCTAAGGATATCATCCGCCTTAACAATGAAGGCTTTTACGCCGTTACTTTCTGGGTAGAGAATTATTCAAACAATGATCTTTATATAACTCCTGAGAACGTTTATGTAAACACTCTGGATTTCGGATACTATATGTTCGAAACGATTGAAGTTAAGAAACAGACCTGCGATGTTGCATATGCTGCTCTCTACGATCCATATCTTGAAAGATTCTGCATTAATGACATCGGAAGACTTGATATCAAGCTTAAAGCCGAGAATGCCAATAATGCTCTTATCTTTGAGACAGATCTTACTACTCTTAAGACCAATTACTTCGATGAGATGCAACTTCCTAAACTTCGAAAAGGTACTGTAGTTGCAGATTCTGATGAATTATTCGCTATGGCCTACATCGTTTACGATGAAAGAGGCGGCGATTATCTGCTTGAGGTCTTCGCTACGAATAAGACAGACAAGAGAATAAAACTCTGTACTCCTGTACTTGATTTCGGCGGCGATAACATCCGTGAAGGAATCAGATTCTATATCGAACCTGGCCTTTCTATAGATAATTATTACAGTCTTGATGATAAGACAATCCAAAAGAGTGTTTCCGGAAAAATAGAGACTTTAGATATCTCCTTCGGTTTCAGATATCTGAACACCATGGATTGTGATTGGGAATCTGAAGTAGTTACGATCCCTATCAATTACGAAGAAACTGATCCTCTTATGCAGCCAAGCAGTTCCTATGATGAAGAGGAACCGACAGAGTCAGAAGAAGATACAGAAGAAACTGACGAGACCACTGAGGAGACTTGATCTTCGATCATTTTTAAACAAAAAGAGATCGACCCGATATTCATCGGATCGATCTTTTGTTTGTCTTTATCTCTTAACAGACTTAAGATCAATCTACACTGATCTCGATTTCATCTGTTACGTAAGAATCCTGCCAGCTGTTCTGATCACTAACCTCAAGAGCGAGCATTACCTTCTCAAACTCATCGATGTGATTATCACTTAATGTGTTGTCGAAGAGTGTAAGGAAGCCCATACCCTTGTATCCGTTCTTAACATTAACATTAAGATAAGCATCTGAGATCGTAGTGGCATTGATCTCAAGTGAATCAGCCTCAATATAGAGATCCTTACCTGTCTCATTCTCACAGTATACGATGATAGCAGTATATCCATAGATATCAGTTCCCATCTTAGCCTGCACAAAAAGATCAGGCTCATCGATAATAGTTGTACCACCTGTGAATTTAGGCTCGTCAGGTTTCTTGTCAGTTGTCAACTGTACAATAACCTCTCCATTATCAGTACTAAAGACATTATTATATTCATCATCATATCCATAGAGAAGGAATTCGATCTCGCCAACGCTCTTCATGTCATAGTAATTAGCGATCTGCTTATCACCTAATCCGATCGTAGCGTATGCTTTAGATCCGCTCTTTACATCTCCGCCATTCATATAGGTATCGATCGAGCACTTATTTACATAGACATTCCTTGAATAAAGTGAGATCTTCTCATCAGAATTATTCTCGATCATCAATTCAAGAGAATTACCATAGTAATCATCATAGACGATACCTGTAGCAGTGATCTTTATATCA
Source organism: Clostridiales bacterium (assembly GCA_017649745.1). The sequence continues at coordinate 11,863 of JAGCGE010000338.1, forward strand.
TCAGCATCATAGATGACTTCTTCATCGACCTTATAACTTCCGGCTTGACCATTCTTCTGTGTTTCATCGTCGAAGACGTCGTCATCATCGTCATCA